>JBOGQT010000108.1:0-69560 GCA_050749105.1 Nitrosotalea sp.
CTAGACCGCTGGCAATTGGAAACCCAAGCTTAAAACAGTTGGGCCCCCACCAAGGCGAGCCGCAAAGAAAAGTGCTCAGCCCTAAGATAAAAAGCACCCATCCAACCAAAGCCAAAGAACCGCTCACGTAACGACCAAAATTTACCATGAGAAATTCATGCAAATACTGAGTATTAAAGAAACTTTATGATTATTTTTTCCCCGCATTCTGAATTAATGTAATCCATTTGTCATCTCCCTAACTTAACACTTCAAACCCCTAATTGAACACCGAGAGAAAATTAATCAAATGATCCTAAGATTGAACAGTGTCTGAAATATGACACTGGTAAATTAATGTGAGATTTCCTGACCTGCAATAAGATGTCAACTTACGGGTCATTTTGGTAGGTTCAAAAAATGGGTGTCAAGATAGGGTGATCTCAACTTTATTCAAATCTGATTTTTTAGAAATAGGCAAATACCTGTAAAAACAATAGTCATTTGAAAGATCTATGAAAACACTGATGGTTATCGAACATATTGACTGGTTGCTGGATTCTCTTTGCTCTGTAACGGAAACAATAACATTTGAAGAATATGGGCGTAAGTTGATTGCAATTTCGTCTAATGAAGTAATGAGAAGTTATTCAAAAACAAACAAATCCATACAAATGTACATCTATTGGTTGACTACCTTAGAGTTATTTGATGGAGATCATGCAAAACATTTTTCGGTTTCACCCTTGGGAGAACGGCTCTGTCAATATAGGAAAAAAAATAAAACCAAATATCAGATTTTATTATCAAATATTTTATTAAAAAATAAACGAGTAGGTAGTTTCTTTAGGAAATACAAGGAGATTATCGAGGAAAGAAACAAGCAATTAAAGCCTATCACACGTAATGACATTAAATCGTATTTTAAAACAAAACATGAAAAATCTACTGGTGCAGAAACAGAACGAGTACTATTCAAATTTAGCCAAGAGGCTGGTATTGTTAAAGCGACCAAAGATGGTCATCTGATAGTAAAGACAAAAAGACAAGAAAAGTTAACTCTAGAGAAATTCAAAAAGGCTGTTTTTGATGCTTACAATTCTATAGTTAACGCTGTTTCAGAATTTCATCTAAAGAGAAAATATGTTGAGATTTACAAGGTTAGGAGTCTTGTAGAAAGTGTTCTTTCCATGATGGAAAATGATGAATTTGATAAGTGGTTCACTATTTTACTGAAATCCAACGAAGGTAAATCCATTAGTATCTATCCTGCTGCACCTCAATGGTTTACTGAACAAAAATTTGACTCAGACAAAAAAACGAGCCCAAAGGGTTTAAAAACTGAAGACGTGACTTTTAGATTTGAAGACAAGTTGTATGTATTTATGAGTATATCAGGGAAATGAAAAAATGAAGAAAGAAGATTTCGATCTACGAGACATTACAAAAATAGATTATTCTAGTCTTTGTCTGGTTTCAAATCCTTTTCCTTCTATCGCTATACCAGATCTTCTCCCATCAGTTACTGCCGATAGGAAAGAAATCCTTGAAAATTTCAAAGACAATCTAAGACAGACAATCTTTGAAAATAGGAGTGCGATAATGATTTTGTCAGGACATTGGGGAACTGGCAAAAGTCACCTTCTAAAGTTTTTCAAGTATAAGGTAAATTCACAATTATTAAACTCAGAAAACAGGGCTATCTCCGTATACTTGAAATCACTAGGCAAGTCATTTTTAGATTTCTATCTAAATTTCGTTGATGATGTTGGAAGAGATTTTCTAACATCTGTATCTAATCAAATAATACTGAATTTTTTTGAGGAAAAAGGTGACAGTTACCTAAAAAAAAGTCTTATGCCAAATGTTGAATCTGTTTCTGTCAAATCGTCGAGTATTGAAGAGATACTTATGAAATCAAAATTTTATGATATTTTTCTTGATATTAAGACAAAATACCAACAAATTAGTTCTGATGTTGTTTATGCTGTTCTTTTGATGAAAGTTCGTTTAAGGTATTGCTAGGAACGTATGGACGTTTAGTGGGCTCAACTAGAGCCATCTATCGAACCTCCTGCTTCGGTATAAGTAATCGTGAAAAGTACTCGCCGAGTATTTGCCTAATAACGTCCTGTATGTTTACCGCTTTTCGTCTTTTTTGTTCTTCTTCTAGTGCGGAAAACATTTCAGTGCTGATACTAATCATAAATTTCGGAAGATTGCTAGAGCCATCTTTCGATTTCTTTGGCATGATAATTCCATCTAAAGATAGATAAAGCGATCTAAGTCATTCTAATGACACCTGCAGGTAAATAGTTTTCTATATGAATAAATTGGAATTTTATGCGAAGGATTGCTTTTGCTGCAAGGATTATTTTTTCTTCAATTCCCTTCTTAGTGCATTTTCAACAAGTTCGGACAAATCAATCTCTCGTTGAATAGCCTCGATCTTAGCCTCAACAAACAAGACCTACAATGATTTAACAGTAGTCTAGGCATCATATCTCCATCCAGAAATGTTTGTTCCATCCCAATAGTGAAGACCATTGCTTTTTGCAGTTGACTCTATTGTATAATGTTGGCTTCCAGTGTCAACTTCAACTATCATGTGATTGATAGTTTGCGGATCAGTAGGATTATTAGAATCAAGATATACTAATTGCACTTTCCAATTCGTTGTATGCTCTGAAGATCTAATCATGGAAGCAATTAGTATTGAAAGATCCTTGCAATCTCCACCGCCTCTACCAAGTACTTCTAATGGCCAGAGATTGCTATTTGTCATAAATTTGATTAACTAGATACAGGATTTGCTTGTATTGAAAACTACGACAACTGCTGGCATCATTATCGGTATCATAATTGCAATAATACTTGGTCTGATTGCCTATTCCTATACACAAATTCACATCAGTCTTGACAGCATGTCGTTTGAAGGCTTTGTCTGGGACCTATCTGGGTTATCAATCATTAAAGCCGGAATAAGTTTGCTATCTGGAAACCTTCTTGGAACCATACTTTCAGTAATAACGGGAATTAAACTAAACCTAATTTTTGGCCTTACAAATAACGGAATATTTCCTGTCTACATTCCTGACCTTACATATGATTTGTTTGTAAATGACATCGATCTAGGACAGGGACATAGCAGTGTTGACCTTACCATAAACCCTGGCGAAACCAAGCAATTGCCCATTTTAGAAAACTTTCAGTTTAGCACTCTAGGCCCAGCCGCAGAATCTGTTATTGCATCAAACGGAATAATGGAAATCAAAGTAAGTGGCACTGCATATTTTAAATTCCTAGGATTATCAGTCCCTGTGCCATTTGAATCTACAAAGCAAGTCTCAGTTGTAGACGAAGCAGAAAAATACATTAACGAAAAATTGTCTGGACAAACCACAAATTCATACCAGCCTCCATCTGTTTCAACCAACATCTCTCTTCAGGCATCAAGCTATTCTGTCACAGAAGGTCAAAGTATCACTTTCTCAGGACAACTAGTAGACTCTAATGGTAATGGCATATCAAACCAACTCATCTATGTCAAGCGAGACATTTCTCTTGCGTCAGATTCTATATTGGGAACTGCATATACTGACACTAATGGATACTTTAGCATAAACTGGATATCTACCAAACCATTAACTAGCAATATGGCAAATGTTTATGCAACATTTGATGGCTCTCAAGGGTATTCTGGCGTTAGAGGCTCTGATATCTCAATACAGGTAGGGTCTTATCAGGTAACACAACCGTCAACTCAAGGTTCGCCCTCTCTAGAGCAACAATTACAGATAGCAAGACAAAAAATCCAGTCAATACAATCAAATCCTAACTCGCAGGTTCCAAGCTTCTCCGTAGCAAATTCTGTATATCAAGTAAAGCCTCATACCTATACCTACATTCAATTTAACATACAATGCTCTGGAACTCTAACAGGAAAGTTTTCTGCTCAAGCCGCACTTGGAAATAATATCATTGTATACGTGATGGATTCTACCGGTTTTAGACAGTTCCAATCTGGCGGCTCTGCATCCACATATTACAACAGTGGCAAAGTAGCGTCAGGAACCTTGAACATTGGCCTTCCTTCGGGGCAATACTATCTGATACTTTCTAATCTCTACTCTACGATTTCAACAAAGAATGTGAGTCTTGTAGCATCTTATTCATGTAGCTAGACCACAAAAAATCAAATCGCCATTTCCTAACCATTTCCAGAATCTAAGCTAATTCAATCTTAAGGAAAATGATCGGACTGTATATTGTGAGATTAGATATCTTATATAATACATCGCCTTAAAATCATTTGAACCCAAATTATTCCACAAATCTAATATATTTGCTTACACAATAACATACTGGTGTTAATCTGTGTCTAGTGGAAATTGGTTTAATGGTATATATTTAAAAAATAAACCCAGCATGCTGGCATCTTCCATAGTTTTTGGTTTGGCAATAATGATATCATTGAATGTTTTTGATGTTAATCCAGCCTATGCTGTTGAGTTGAAAATTGAATTGCCTAGTATCTCAAAGATATTGCATCCACTTGATCAAACTATCACAAACATGCCGATTCTCCCGATACAACATCTTAGCAATCCTATTCCAAACTTCAATACCAATCAGGTAGTCTCCAATCCAATCAATAACATTGCTAGTCAAAACTCAGGTGTTATACCATACCACTCAATTGCACCATCTTCCATCACGATACCCTCTTCAAGCTTCAATACCAGTCCACCAATCTCCAATCAGGTAGTCTCCAATCCAATCAATAACATTGCTAGTCAAAACTCAGGTGTTATACCATACCACTCAATTGCACCATCTTCAATACCCTCTTCAAGCGTTCACATTATTTCCTCAACCTCAAGTCCATACATGACATCATCATCTGACTTGAGTACATTGCCAATCATGCCTGAAGTAACTAAGGTAATTACTAACCCAAATGACCTCAATAACTTACTAAGAACAGGTGATACAGCAGATGCTCAACAAATTGCATATCAATTATCACAAAAAGCAAATTACTTACGATCACTAATTGCAAGCGGAGCGCCTAAAAGTACGGTCGAATCTGCATTAGGAGATTTAAAAAATTTCTATGATAATAATGCGGCGTCATTGAGTGATGATACCTTTAATGGTCTAAAAGCATTGGTGCAAGATGCAATGACAGCTGCAGCGGGCTTTATTGAAAGTGGTGTACCAGAGTCAGTGCTTACCGTACCAGCAGAACCAGTATTTGTACACCAATCATCACTTGGCAGTGGAATTTCGTCAGGACCGTACTTAGCATCCCCCCAACACTTTTCAGGACTACGTTCTTTTCATTAAATCCTTGGATTGTGATGATTAGAACATGATTAAATGAAACATCTTCTTATCATCCGTTTCATTTATGACTGATTAACTCGTAACTGAACGCTCGTAATTCAGATGACAAATTTTTAATAGTAAATCATTACATTCTTTATATTGAAACTTACACTCATTGCAATATTTTTCCTAGCAACTTTCTCTTCTCTTTATGCATATGCCCAGACTCTAAATCCGAACGATCTTGCCATTCAAAACCTGAATCAGCCAGAAGGCGTTGCTGTAGATAGTTCTGGGCATATCTACGTGGCAGACTCTGGCAATAATGCGGTAAATGAATATGATCAGAACGGAAATTTGATTAGACAATTTGGCAGCCCAAGTTCAAGCGTAATCTTGGCAGGTCCAGGTGGCGTCGCAGTAGACAAATTTGGAAATGTTCTTGTCTCAGATACCAACAACGATCGTGCATTAATATTTCCTCAACAAGGTAACGTACGTGTTTTCCAGTATTCAGTAAAAGGCCAAACGGATGTACCATATCAACCAAAAGCAACTGCATTAGATAATTTTGGTAATGCATATGTTGGAGATTCCTACAATGGCAAAGTATGGAAGATAGATTCACAAAACAATATTTCTACTATTGGAACCAGTACTCTAACTCACGATCCACAAGGAATTGCAACAGATCTAGCCGGCGATATTTACATAAGCGATCACGCTCTTAATCAAATATGGGAGTTCTCTCCTTCAGGATCTCTTTTGCAACAAATTAATTCGACATTCTTACAACAACCAGAGGGAATCAGTGTTGATGCATATGGTAACATATTCGTGGCAAATCCAGGTGGCAACGATATCCTGATCTTTGACAAGACCGGTGCTCTTGCCATGAAGAGTGTTAGTGGGTCGTCCAAATGTAATCCATTCAACGATCCTGAGGATATAGCAGTTGACAGTTTTGGTAATGTGTATGTTGCAGATACTGGCGACAATACCGTCGTTAAGATTGGTATTGCTGATATTGCATCGTATTTGAACCAAGAAGTAACTCTTAATTCAGATTGGTGTTTCCAACAGGAAGCAACATCTACTGCATTAAACCCATATCTTGCAATTCTTCAAAATTATACTAATTTAAAATCTACCAATGAGACATCGATTAACAAAACAAGTACAATACAAATTCCACAATGGATTAAAAATAACGCAAAATGGTGGTCAGAAGGTACAATCGACGATAAGACATTCATAACTGGAATTCAGTATCTCATAGAAAATGGAATAATACAGATCCCTCAAACACAGTCGTCTTCAGGTTCAGAATCACAACAAATTCCACAATGGGTTAAGAATACTGCGGGATGGTGGTCAAGTGGACAGATGTCCGATGGTGAATTTGTCAAAGCAATTCAGTATTTGATTAGTAATGGAATTATAACAATCAAGTAATTTGTTAAAAAGTTAATCTATGAACTATTAATACTGTTTGCCAATTTTTTTCCAGTTGGGAAACTTTTTGGATCATCCTGATAGTCATAATTTCCTAGTCATAAACTAGTCAGAACTTTCCAGTCAATAGACTCTCTTTTTTTCTGCAAATATGGGCTGTAATATTCCAAGATATGGCAAGATATGACAATATGACTAGGCACAATATGACATTATGACAAAAGTTTCCAAATTTCGTGCGTCAGAATTAACAGTACAAGTTTAAAATAAAGTTCATGAACAGTTTACAAGTTAATGACAAATCCAGAGTGTTTAAACTGGTTTAAAATTTTCAACTGGTTTGAAATCAACATACTCTCATTTGTGTCATTTTCTACTAGTAGGATAAACTATTTTCTACTCACGAAATGTCAGTTTCAACCTCATTCAACCACTTTCAACAAAATGTGTGCGTGGGTTTCAACTGTAACTCGTTTGTAGTTACAACTAATAGGCATACTAGTTCACAGCTAGGTTCACAAGCTTACGAATTTGTAGGTTTTTTGTATCACATTCGGATTTTAAATTCGTTAGACCTCTCTAGTCATAAATCCTTCAAAAGTTATACTGATCCGGTCTCCTACCGCCGTGAACTGTTTGGACATGTTCGATTAGATCCAATTCGTCAAGGAATGAAGTGTCTTTGCCTTCATCGTAGCAGTACATGCATGGATACCTGAGGTCAAAATTAGGCATTTCTTGAGTGAAATACTCATTCCCAAAGATAAAGATTATGCCGACCTTTTAGATCTAGATATTAAACTAAAGAAATGTTTTGGAAGTTGTTATGTGCTAACTCGTTCTAATTTGAAATCATTTTGAGCTCTGGAAATTCAGACTGTTTTACACCTAATTTTTTTTGCAGGTTGAGTATCTTTTTGGCATGTTTTGTCATTTTTTCTGTATTGTCTTCATCTCTGGCCTTTCGGTATTCTTTCCATGCTTTTTTCAGAACACTCCATTCTCTTCCTACGATATAGTCTGTCTTCTCAGATTTTTTTTCGACGAATCTGAACATGATTATTATCGGCAAACAGCCTTTCCATCCCTACGTTTAAGAAAATCAAGGAAATTGTCAAAAAATAACAAATTTGTTGTTTAGGATGGTCTGAGCACATGCAATTTGCCTGATACTCTTTCAGATCTGTTAATCCCTTGAAAGCGCAGAACTGCGCTAATTATGACCCGCTATCTTGCTTGATAGTATGGGGAGGGTATGGGTATCGTTACCATTAGCAATATGACAAGCTACAGATCCCGAAAATGACAAATAATCCTCAAATTAGGACCATATACAGTCCTCAAAACACGATCAAAGACCTAAAATAGGATCTGTAATACCAAAAAAGAGAGTTGGCTAGTTTCAAATCCACTGCTGCCTATCCTCAACTATACTATATTCTATCACATAAGGAGTTTAAACAGCGCCCAATGTCAAGAGAGCTTGGTATTCCACATGGAGCAAGAGTTAGTGGATTTGTTACTTGGCTTGAAAAGCTAGGGTTTGTAGAAAAAAGCAGAAATTTACAGGATAGGACCAATGCGTATAGGGTTCCATCCCCTGTCGCGTTGATAAAATTCTACAGCAATTTTAGAAAAATGAGCGAACTGAGAACCTCAATTGATTGGGGTACTAGAAGAGAAGAAATGATGGATTATTTTAAATCCCAAAATGGGGTTTTTTGTCTTACAACTGCCCTTGAACAATATACTGAATATGTCAAGGATCCTGCCATTCATGTCTATGTAACGGAAGATTTCTGGAATGAAATGGCTGCAAAAGAAGTAACGGGAAATGTGCGAGTGCATCTGTATCTCTTCAAACCATATAGAGAAGACAATGTAATTGAAAAAAATGGCCTCAAAGTTACCACTCGACTGCGAACTCTGATAGATCTATACTGTGATGATAAGGCTTATGCCGCAGAACCATTGATCAAGCAATTGTGGCCTTAATCAGAGATGATTATTCTGAAGAAGTAACTAGCGAAAGCAAAAAAGAATTAATGAAATTTGCAAAATGGTTGAAGGAAAAACACGGTGACTGGCCTACTGTAATAGGAGGGTGGGCAGTCTGGGCATACCATAACAAAGGTTTTGGGTCTAGAGATGTGGACTTGGTTTTACCTGATGATGAGTGGATAGAAAATGTTATGAAAAATGAATATTTTATTCAAAATTCGGTAAAACCATACAAATTTGCAAATGATCTACTTGGTACAAAACATTATGGAAAAGAAATTAAAATTAATGGCAGAGAGAAACCGGAAATCGTATTTTTTGATTTATTGTCTGGCTCGTCACTAAGACATGATGGCGAAAATTTAGGTGTTTATGTAGATTGGAATTGGGCATTTGAATTTAAACAAACTGTTCCATTTGGAGAAGCGTATATTCATGTCCCTGAACCTGAACTGTTAATTCCATTAAAAATCATCGCCGCTTTAGCAAGAATTAGGACTTTGAAACAAGCAGAAGATCCTACGTACTGGCGTTCAAAGATCTGGAAGGATTACTGTGATGTAGCTAATCTGGCCTCATATGTCCCAGTAGACAAACCTAAGTTAATTGGTCATCTCTCTAGTACAAAATTGACGAAAACTCTGAGAGAAGAATTTCTTGCTGGATATATAAGCAGGAACGATGTATTGGAAGAAACTAAGACTAGTTTGCCTACGATTGAAAATGCATTATTGCCGGACAGGCATATGAAGGGAAAATAAAATTCTCAATAAGTGGAACCAGAAATAGCACAATATGGTTGCATTTCCCTGGACTCGCATCCAATCAATCACTGAAGATCTGTGAGCCAATATTTGACCCGTAATTGGCATAAAATATGGATAGGTCAGTTTTTGACAGTCATAAATCTAGTCAGAAAGTCAAGTCATAGGCTCTTTTTTTCCTGCAAAGATGGACTATCATATTCCAATACATGACAAGATATTACAATATTACTAGGCACAAGATTACATTATTACAACAAGTTTCCAAATTTCGTGCGTCAGATATTCCTTGTCATAATCTGGACTGTCCTTTCCTTTTTCACACAGTTATTTTTCTAGAATTTTAGAGTTATAACATTTAATCAGCCACTTACAATTATAACAGGTCATAAATTGTAAAGTCTAATTTTTGTTAATATTTTATAAATTGTAACACTCTCTTTTGTTTAACAAATATCACTCATGATAATGCCTAATTGTTAGGCGTGATAAAGTCATAAAGTCAAAGTTAAGAGATTTTGTTCCTAACTTATAACATCATAATATACACACATACAAATTCATGGTTAAGCTTACTAGTTCACAGCTAGGTTCACAAGCGCTCCCCTCATTACACTAGTCCACTTTTTGCTATTGTCAAAAACATGTTATAACCTTGTCTAAAAAAAATTGTCAAAATGCCAACGGATAGTTTTTGACAAAAATAATTTTTGGCATCCTCATAGCTCTCTTTTTGATATGCCAATTGGCACATTTTTTACCTAGCAATTCTGTATTTTGGCATGCCAATTTACCATTTTGACAACTTTTGACATTGTTTTGACACCTTTTGATACTTTTTGGGAAACTTTGTGCGTCCGAATTGGCAAGTCACATTTCATGTTTAGAAAATGGTAGACACGTTGGTTTGCATGCAATATGTAAAAAAGTTGTCAAGAAACAGGAAAAATCATAATGTCAGGGGTAATGTCTGACTAAATCGGACATCATGGGCACGAAATAAGCTTGGAAATACTTTAATTATTAGCATTTAGCTTGGCATTACGTATCTAAAACTAGCTAACTGAATCTGACGTTAAACCTAACATTAAGATTTTGGCAAGATAACAAAAAGTTTCTTGTCACTGACTGTACACTGGAAAAAAGTGGATTGAAAAAAATAACTCGAACACGTTCTTAAATTGGATCTTGGTTTATAGTGATAAATGGTAAATTACAAAAAACTACCTCCAGACGTGTATTATTCAATAAAGAAATCTCTTGCCAAAGACTTTGTCTTATCGCAGTATCCGTCATATCATGATTCTATGCTGGAGTCATTTGAGATAGTATCACTTGACGGTAGGATTGCAGTCTACTATTACAAGGATGGCACACTTGAAATTCAAGGCAGTGACACAAACTCGACATTTCGTAGAATCATAAGAAAGGTTAACGGGTTAGCATCAAAAAAAGACTATATCTAATTGTATCTGAAAAAACAGCAAGAAAAACATGAAAAATGAAAAACCCTACACTTTTCAATTGGCATCTGATCTGAAAATCTGCCGTATTCTAAACGGTATGTGGCAGACTGCAGGGGGACACGGTCAAATCAATCCAGAACATGCTATTGCCGAGATGTCGGCATATCATGAGTCTGGTTTTACAACATGGGACATGGCGGACATTTATGGACCTGCCGAAGAATATCTTGGCGAATTTAGAAGAAGACTTGCAAAGAATAAAGGTGAAGTGGAGCTTGCCAATGTACAAGCGTTAACGAAATTTGTTCCAAACCCTGGACCTATGACTAGGACTATAGTGGAAGACCATATTGACAAATCGATTCACAGAATGAACGTAAAAATAATTGATGTCGTACAATTTCATTGGTGGGATTACAATGATACCAGATATCTTGATGCCATGTACCATCTTTCAAAGATACGTGATGAGGGAAAAATCAAGCATCTCGCATTGACAAATTTTGATACGGAAAGAATCAAAATCATGGTAGAAAATGGGTTCAAGCTGGTCTCAAATCAGATACAGTATTCTATCATTGACCAGAGGCCTGAAATCAAGATGACACAATTTTGCAAAAAACACGGGATTCACCTATTGGCATATGGAACTCTTCTGGGCGGATTCTTGTCTGAAAAATATCTAGGAAAGCCAGAGCCTGCTAGGTCTAATCTTGATACATTGAGTTTACAAAAATACAAACAAATGATTGATGCCTGGGGAGGATGGAGTCTGTTCCAAGATCTACTTACTATACTTGATTGCGTAGCAAAAAAACATCAAGTGAGTATTGCAAATATTGCTACAAGGTACATCTTGGATAAACCAATAGTTGCCGGAGTAATAATTGGAGTAAGACTAGGTATAACAGAACACAAATCCGATAACATACGTGTATTTGAATTGCAACTAGACAAAGAAGACACCGATGCCATCAAGTCAGTGACATCACGGTCTCAAGACTTGTTTGCAAAAATTGGTGACTGTGGCGATGAATATCGATGAACAATCAGGCAAAAGCATGAAGACTAGAGATTAGGAATAGAATTATTTTTTACGTATGGAATCAAGACGCGTAAAGATTGGATTGAGGTATCTGCTAGAGCCTACCACGATGGAACCAACACCAGTCCCCAAAAGCGTTCCTCCTATCACATCAAGTGGATAATGATTACCCACATAAATTCTTGAATAAATTACCAAAAATGCTTCAACTACAAGTATCAATGATACTATGATCTGTTTTCTTTGGTTGAATCTTGCAAGCATGATAAATGCGCCAGCCGAAACAATTAACGCATGACCTGAGGGAAATGATGCGTCATTTTCTCCCTTTACCAATAGATTATCGGGTGTTACTGGAGTTGGTCTTTGCCTGTCAATCTCATCTTTTAGAACTATTCCAAGCGGTATTAGTATGATGAACGCTACAAAAAGCAAAATTGCTGTTCTCCTTCCTTCCTTACCACCAAATACAAAAAGTAGTGCAGTTGTTGCTATCCATACTGCTTCCCTACCATATTTAGTCAAAGCAACCATTATGTGGTTGATAATTTTGTTATGGGGATTGTTTATTGTTGTAAATGCAGAATAATCCAATTTCGTGATCTGAGAATTATCGTATATTATCAATGAAGCAAGAATCGCAAATCCTGAAAGTAATATCAATCCTGCAATGTAATACTTCATCTAGATACAATTCAAAATGGCACTATAAAATCTAATGAGAAATCTAAAATATTTTGTATCTCTTGAGATCAAAATTTTATACTTGGCTGCTTGTTAGAACATAAATTACTTTGTACTGGCCTCGCGAACAGCCATTGCATAGTCGCAATCTGCTTTGAGTCTCATGTATGGAATGAGCCTGTAGTGAATGGAGTAAAGTTTCTTTTCTTTATAGAGTATCCCCTTTAACAAAAGCGAGACAAATCCACCAGCCACCCTAGATGATGGAATGCTTAGTTCCTTGCATACCTCATCACGCTTTTTCTTGTATTGCTCCAAAGTAAAACTAACATTGTTTATTTCGAGAATTAGGGGCCACATGACTTTTTCCCAGACTAGTCGTCTGTTTTGGGTTGCAGAAGCATATTTCCCCTTCTGACTCGACATTGATAACGTTCAAAAGTATTGTCTCAATTTATTGGTTGATGAAATCTAAAATAGAAGAAGCCATGGATTCATTATCAAAAGACTGGAAAATTGAACCCATAATCCGAGATTTCATTTTGGGTAAAAGAAATGATGCATCTGATTTTCAGATAAAAGTAAATGATGTGATATTTCACATACCATATCTGTCAGTAGATGATGGCTACGTGCTTTGGAAATGTTACTGGCCTGACTGTCATAACTGTTGCAACAGACAGGGAAGACTACCTCTTACTTCAAGTGATTTGATAACAATAAGCAAGAATATGAAATACAACAGGGTTTCAGATTTTATAAAAAATGAAACCAATGTAAACACATGGGAAGAAAAAGGCCCTGCTGGTAATTCTATTATTATGACCATGATTAACCTAAAACGAAAAAGTGGTGAAACGGAAGCAGAGGATGGAACACACATTCAATGCAGGTTTCTAGATCAAAAAGGCTATTGTGGACTACATCCATCAAGACCAGGCGTATGTTATCTCTACCCATTCTCGTCATGGCTTGAAAATGAAAAAGGCAGAGCAAGGGTGCATGCAACATTCCAGTTCACTGGTGACTGTCCGGGATTCTACTTTGCAAAATCTATCGACGAAATGAAATCTATTCTTACAGAATATTCCAAGACTATCTATGATTACACGATGAGCTCAAACAGAACTACTCGTGAGAGTTTTGGTTATGTGAGTATGGGATTTTAGGCTCGAGCTACCTTCATCATATCTGCCATTCGGATTTCCATTCCAAATCGCCATTCGTTTTTCTTCATGTATCTGTAAATTGATATCAAATCTGTAAAATTCTTCAGTATGCCAAATCTATTATCCATCTTGCTTCTGACAAAAGACAATACCTTGGAATATATTGCAAATTTTTCTAATACCTTCTGGCGATATCTTTCGTTATTTCCAATGTTTTCAACAAATATGTCAGCACATGTCATACTGGGAATGATTCCCTCTCCAAGCAGAGGATACACAGTACCTATGGACTCTCCAACTCCAACTACCTTGCCATGATAAAACGGCTCACACATGTCAGGTGTGGCAAGTCGAATCGGTCTTCCTACTGTCTTTATTACTTTGCCTCCGTACTTCTTCAAGAACGCATTAGTTTCCTCGATATGGTTTCTGTTTTTGTCACCTGCGCCTATGTGTGCGAGATTTTTTCCCAATGGGAAATACCAAAAATATCCACTCATAGATGAAAAGGGCTTGAGATAAAAGTCATCAAAAGGTACGCCATTCTCATACTGCACCTTATACTGGTAAGTTGGTAAATGGAAATCCTGTGAAAGCCTTGGTAGATAAGACCTGTGAAAGCCTGTAGAATCTATTATTATGTCAAACTCTGATTCCAAGTCTGCAATCTTTGGCGCACTTCCATAATGGATCTTGCAATCTTTTGCCATGTCCTTTATCAAACCTATTTTGTTGTATGTGCATAATCCCATCAATTTGATAGTAAATTGTTCAGAATTCATACTGATGTACATCTTTTTTCCATCATGTATGAGGTAATCGTTAAAATCAAGACCACATTTTTTTGCAAATTCTTCCATCGGACCTTTCGTGGTGCCCCATGCGCATATGGAATCATGATTTTCTTCTGTGGTTCTCTCAAAACCTACTACTTCATGCTGATTCTTCAATCTTGCAAGAAGATACGCACCTGCAACTCCTACGCCGACAACAGCTATTTTCAAACGAGCTTATACCTAAAATTACCTAATAAAAAGATGTGGACGCAAAATCAGCTATTCTATTAGTATGGCAGGCTTGTATGGTCTAGCAGTCTTGGCCTTGTTTTTCGGATCATATTTGTTTTGATCAGATTCAGAAAAAATCTTGAGACTTATTCCATATTCAACTTTTATCACAGATTCTAATTCAGATAATGTCTTTATTTCATCAACAAGACCAACTTTATTTTTAGAGTCTCTATCGTCCTGAGGATCTGACAAGATGTCATTAACTGACTTTTTAACAAAATCAGGGTCTTTTTTTATCTCTTCTGTTTCTTTATCTGATATGAGTGCTTTTATCAAGTTTCCAATATTGACATCTCCTCCTACCACTCTGGCTAAAATTTTTTGGTAAGCCTTTACCTTCCATGGGGCAGATGTGTATAATGTGATTTTCTTTGGATTGATCTTTGTTACTTTGATTATGTTTTTGATATCATCTAATGTTGTCTTCAGAAGGATTTCAGATTGCATGGAAAGCAAATCAATTTTTGCTTCATTTGGAGTTGGCCACAAAGATCTTGATACTAATCCTGAATTTCCTAGTCTGAACCACATCTCTTCTGAAACATGCGGGGCAAAAGGTGACATCATGGCAACTCTTGTAGAAAGCACCTCATGGAGAATTCCAGAACAGTCTGTTCTATTTTTTGCCTCAACTCTCTTGATATACCACTGTAAATCAATATCGAATTCATACAAAATATAGTGAAGAGCCTCTCTCAATCTCATTTTTTGAATAGATGAGGTTGTTTTCGAAATTAACTGCTGTAAACGGCTTTGAATCCATCTGTCTTCTTGTGCAAGGGAACTCTCTTTTGTATTCTTGTATTTACCACATTCGTCAAGCATGTTTTCTAGCTTGTTTTTAATGCCCCGTACTGCTTCTTGATTAAAATCTGCGTCCTGTAACAGTTCCGCGGAAATTAAGATTGCGAGCCTGATAGGGTCTGCACCATGTATTCTGATAGCATCTCTGAGAGGTATTATGTTACCCATTGATTTTGACATCTTTTTGCCGTCCATCAAGACTGAACCATTAACCACTATTTCTTCAGGCCAATACTTTTTTGGAAATATGGCAAGATGATTAAAAATGAAAAATGTCAAATGATTGGGTACAAGATCTCTACCTGAATGTCTTGCATTAACTGGATAATAATATTGAAATTCTTTTTTTATGATCTCTAAATTTTCTGGAGAAATTTTTGAGTCTGATGACACTTTTTGCAAATCTCCTTTATCAAGAAACACATAATCAAAAAATGAATCACCAATGTATTCTTTTTTTATCTCGCCAGAGTTGACATATTTTGCTATGATGTAGTAAGCCATGTAGATGACAGAATCTGATAGGCTTTCTATTATCCAGTTTTTATCCCATGGCAGATTGGTTCCAAGTCCATGCTGTCTAGCACATGCCCTCTCTTTGAGCCAATCTACCACATGATTGAACTCGTTTCTGATCTCTTCAGGAAGTATCTTCATTTCATTTATCCATGAATGAACTTTTTCTTTCCATTCGGGATTAGAGTAATTGAGAAACCACTGTTTATCCAAAATCTTTACCACGCACTCTGCACCGCATCTGCATTTTACGGGATTTTCATTTAGCTCATACAAGATGTCGGCGTTGTGGCTGTCAAGAATCCATTTCTTGACATCTTCTTTTGCCTCGGTAACTGTTTTTTGGGCAAACCTGCCTGTATTTTGTTTTAGTTTGCCGCCGTAGAATTCCTTTGAATAGAGTTCCTTCGTAGCCTCTTCTAACTTTGGACTAGTCTGATTGTCTATTCCAAGCTTTTGGATTACATCTCTTGCTGGAATATCACTGTATCCTTCTGTCTCGATTATGGAGATGGGCTTGATTTCAGAAAGAGGAGGTAAATTGGCATATCCATCTGTATTCTTTTTTAGATCTTCTAATGCTTGATAGTCAAATGGAGCATGTGCAGGCACAGACATTACAACACCAGTTCCATTATCGCTTTCTACAAATGTGGCAGGCAATATGAAGACCTCATCGTTTCTTTCCGGGATCTTGACTTTTTTGCCTACAAGATCAAGTCCTGATATGTTTCCAGTTTTTGTTATTTTCTTATTGAGAAATCCTAGTTTTATGGCACACTCTGGACTGATTATCCATTCTTCGTTATCCACTTTGGCAATTTCATAGTTGACATTGGGATTTACCCAAAGATTGGTTACACCAAATATTGTTTCTGGACGTAATGTAGCTGTTGGCAAAACATAGCTGTCATATTTGAATTTGATAATAGTGTATTCTGTAAAACTCGGTTCTACGTCCCCCAAAGTGTCATGCTGAGAAACAGGATTCTGGTCCTTTGGACACCAGCCTACCGGGTGCGTTCCTTGGATGACAAGACCATTTTCCTTTAGTTTCTTAAACTGCCACTCTATGAATTTATTGTAAACTGGATCTATTGTAGTGAATTCCCTTCTCCAATCTATCGAGTATCCCATCTCTATCATGCCTGTCTTGATCTCCTGATGGAAATAGTCAGCAATCTTTACAGGCTCTGAGAATTCTCTTATCTTTTCATCAGGAACCTTGTACAATGTTCGAAATGCCTCGATGAGATCTTTGTCATTTTCTTGCACTCTTCTGGCCATGCCAAGAATCGGCGTACCGGTATAATGAAATCCCATCGGAAATAGTACGTTATATCCTGACATTCGCATGAATCTTGCATGAACGTCAGCTAGCGTGTATGTCCTACCGTGCCCTATGTGTTGTGGTGAATTGGGATAAGGATATGCTACTGTTACAAAGAATTTTTTTCTTGCATCAGGATCACTCTCAAATTGCTTTTCTGCATCCCATCTCTGTCTCCATTTCTCTTCAATCTGCGTCCAATCCATTATTTTGTCACTTTCCAAGAATGGATTGTTCGGCAGCAATAAGGGCGTCTTTTATCCTGAGTACATCTTTTCCTCCTCCCTGTCCAAATGTGTCTTTTCCACCACCTGAGCCGCCTAATACTTTGGATATGTCTCTGACTAGATCTCCTGCTTTTTTTGTCTTTATTGCATCAGCGCCAGAAAATACGACTATGCGAATTGAGCCATTTTTTACGATCAGGGCGCAATATATCAGCGATTTATCAAGATTGACTGCCTGTTCACCAACTGCTATGTGGTATTCATCATCAAGCTCTTCTTCGATTACACTGAATAACTTGACTGAGCCGAGATTTTTTGCCTGAGATATGGCAGCCTTGGCAGAAGATTCTGATGTTCTTTTTATGATATGTTTAATCCTCTTTTTTGCATCATCCCCATCTTTGACAACATGATCAAAAGACTCTAGAACCTTTTCTTTGCTTGAACCAAGGGATTTTACAATTTGTGATATTTTCTTGTCTTGATTTTGTGTGTATTTGAGCGCTGCCTCTCCTGCAACAAACTCTAATCTTACTACGCCGTCTTGAATTCTTTCTGCCTTTGTAATCTTGATCAGGCCAAGCTCACCTGTTTTATTGACATGAGTTCCACCGCATGCCTCAACATCCAAGCCATCAATATTTACAATTCTGACCATCTTTACTGGTACAACTCCTCCTTGGTATATCCTAAATCCATATTTTTGTTCTGCATCTCCACGTTCGAACTCATTTATGAGAACTGGCATGTTTTTTCGAATTGTAAGATTTGCAAAATCTTCAATTTTTGTTATTTCTTCTTCTGTAAGATTTGAATGATGAGTAATGTCAAGTCTAGCATAATCTTGTTCTTTAAATGCCGAATGTTGCCAAATCCAAGAGCCCAAGGTGTTTCTTGCAGACGCATTAATCACGTGTGTGCTTGTATGATGCCGTGTTATGCCGTAGCGTCTTGTTACATCTATCTTGCATTTTACAATCTTTCCTTCCTGAGGAACTCCACCCTTTGTTTCATGAACCACAATATTGCCATGTTTACTCACGTCTATTACTTCATAATCTCCAATTTTACCATGGTCTGGCTCTTGACCTCCTCCTCTTGGATAAAATGATGTTTTATCAAATATCACATACTTGTCATTTGTGACTTTGAGAACTTTGGCTTCGAATTCATGCGGGTCCTCCTTATAATATAACAAATCCGTGTCTGGAAGTTGGTCTAAATTTAATTGCACTATTTTTTCGGTTTTTTCTGATTGGTGTAGGTCTGACAACTTTTCGTAAAATGTAGATGGAATCTCTGAAATGATCTGAGTTTCTTTTAGAAAATCTGGAGTTATACCATCTGATTCGTATAAGCGAATCAAGTCATCTACCGGTAATTTCTTATTTTGTGATTTTAATGTATTTGCAATATTTGTCATTCTAACTCGAGATTCTTTGTAGCGATCCTTTTCAATTCCAATAATTGTTTTGACATCTTTTCTAGTTCCTTCAAGTTCATGATATGTAGATTTTAGGTAATCTACGTGAAGGTCAATCAAATCATCCAGATCAAAATTCCAACCAAATCTATCTATTGTTGCTAGAGTGCGTCTCAATAGCATTCTAAGATTATATCCTCCGCCAACATTACTTGGCAGAGCACCGTCTGAGATGGCAAATACTAGGGTTCTTAGGTGATCTGCAATGAGATAGATTCCCTCTAGAGGTGCTATCATCTTGTCCATTTTTACACTATCAATACCTGACAGCAAAGCGGCACTTTTTCTTGCTATGGATAGATCGCTAGACTCGGATGATGTCTTGGCAATGGCTCTGAAATACTTTGAGATAGTATCAGAATCTGTATCTATGCCTATTTTTTCTATCATTTTTTTTGTTATAGGACCAAAACAACAATCATAGGCAGTTGGCGTTCCCATGGTAACCCATGCAAATCGTTCAAGACCTGCTCCCATGTCTATAATTTTTTGGTCCAATACGGAATAGTTTTCTAGGTTGCCCTGAAATTCGGTAAATACCGCATTACCAAGTTCTAATCCTCGCACAAAATATTCTAACGATGATCCAAAAGAACCACCGCCTGCCCACACATCTTCCACAAAAACTATTTCTTCTTTGTTGATTCCAAATTTTTCAGTGAGTAGTCGAAAATCAAGTTCAACACATTTGTCCTTCCAATAGCCTTGTGAGTTCGGTATGCTGTGTTGACCAATCATACAAAAACTTGAAAAATGTCTGCCTGTCACCCCAACATTTTCTATATCTTTGAACCTCAGGCATGTTTGTGGAACAACCAAAGGATTTGCTGGAAATTCAAAGACTACTTTTGAACCCATTACTCTTTGAAAATCAACTATTGATGCAATTGTAAAATAAAGATCGTCTCTCCACCTGCATACTACTGGGTACCTGCTTACTGATTTGTGACCATTATTCACAAAAAAAGACTCTACTTCTTTCCAAGCTTGTGTATAGTCAAATCGCTTCTTTGTCGGGGGATCGCCTATGAAAGAATAGCTATTCTCTAAATGATCAGGACAAAGATTCTGTTTATCACCTAGTACCCAGAAATACCTTTTGCATTTGTAACATGACTTTCTTTTGAATCCCTCGTTTTCAAAAAGAGAGACTTTATAATACCTGTCTGGGTCTGATGAAAACTTGGCAAGAATCTGACCCTTGTCCATTTCACAAGTTTTTGTTCTGATGGATATTAAGCATTCTGAAGCGACAGATTAAATATGATCTTTTTTGAGATTTGTTTATGTTCATATTCGAAAAGAAGGGCTGGAAAGAGGGAGATCATGTTTTTGCTTCTCAGCAAAACGGTGACTATAGGGATATGGTAGTTGGTATTGTGACAGGAGTTGAGAATTCAAAAATAGGAGTAAATGGTATTATAATAAATCCAATTGGTCTGAAAAACAAAGTTTCTCAAGGAAAAGGCGGTCCGCAATCAGAACAGATGTTGAAAAATCCTAATCCAGATGAGGCAGTTTTTGCCTTAATTTACAGAGTTGAATACGACAACTTTACAGGGGTTTTTGATGTAACCACTGATTCTGTAGAGAAACTGCACAAGAACATTTACGGTATACTTACAGGATGGGTTAGAGAATCTATTCCAGAACTGATAAACAACGTACTTTCTTTACCTGATGGACAAGAAAGAGATCAAGCAAAAAGAGTCTTGAAACAAAGAATGGATACGTTGTATGATAAAGATCTCAAGAGATACATGTATTCTGTCTGTCGAAGTCTTAAGATTCTCAATTAGTTAATCCACTAATTTCATATTTTTTGTAAGTCGAACAGCATCTTTTATATTATGGCTCTTGCAAATTCCGTTTACAATGGAATACGTATATGCTGCATTGCTTTTGCACAAAGAAAAGAAGGAGATCAACGAGGCAAACATTACTAGTATAATCAAGGCCTCTGGAGCCACGGTAAACGAGGCTCAAGTAAAAGCACTCATAGCAGCACTTGCTGATGTGAACATTGAAGAGGCAATCAAAGCTGCACCAGTTGCAGTGGCCGTAGCTACAGCACCAGCCGCAGGAGGAGCACACGAAGAAAAGAAAGAAGCTGAGGTACCCTCTGGAAAGACTGAAGAGCAAGCAATGGAAGGCCTTTCAGCACTGTTCGGCTAAATCTGTTATTTCTATTTCCTTTTTTGTAACTCTAAAGATTATTTACTATCTCATCTAATACCTTGTAATTTGACCGATCTTTCAGTATCTATTCAGACCACGATCCTTGTCTTGGATCTTTTTGGAACTATGGCCTTTGCTGTTACCGGTGCATTCAAGGCAATAGAACACAAAGCAGACATTGTTGGCATAATTATACTTGCAACGATCACGGGTGTAGCCGGTGGGATTATTCGGGATGTAGTAATGGGACACTTTCCGCCACATTCTGTTTCTGATCCTTACTATGTAGTTATAACAGTAGCAACTGGCATTGTAATCTTCTTTCTCTATCCAAAAATGCAAAAGCACTGGAACTTGTTTCTAAAATTTGATGCAATAGGGCTTGGTGTTTTTACTGCCATTGGTGCCACGTTTGCATACGAAGTCTACGGCATGAATTTTCTTGCAATTACCTTGGCAGGTATGGTAACTGCCATTGGAGGCGGAATTTTACGTGATATGTTTGTAAATGAGGTACCTATGGTATTTGTAAAAGAACTCTATGCCTCTGCAAGTTTCTTGGGGGTCATAGTTTTCTATGTTATACTAAGCGTTGGCTCGAATCTGGAAACTGCTACAATAGTCTCTATCATGGTAGTAACTGTACTCAGACTTGTAGCCATGAAGTATAACTGGAACTTGCCCACGGCACGAGAGAAGTAAACCTCTTACTGTGCGGTATAATTCTTTAATTTACTTGCTAGTGCACTAGCTTGAGCATGGCCTTTTTGAAGCGTCTGCTCCTTTGTTTCCTCAGTTAGGTAGCCTGATTCTATCGCAAGTGATCTGGCATGTTGTGCAGCTCTTGCAAGAATGGCATTGACATTTTCTTTTGTAATGTATCCTATCTCGATAGACAAGGCCATTGCTTCTTGGTGTGCTGTTGCAAATGCCTCTCTGTATTTTTCTACGTCTATTACCAGTTCTTCTTGGCTATAGACTACATTTTCTTCAAGCGCTGCATTTAGGATGATTCCGGCCTCTACAGGTTTGACATCAAGCTTGCTAAGGAGAGTTGCAAGTTTTGCAGAGATTGTGTCGCCTTTCTTTGCCGCTGTAGAATCTTTAGTTATCCAAACTGTACCCTGATCAATTTTTGTGGTAACTCCAGCTTCTTTGAAATCAGTAAGAATTGGACCTGGTGTTATTCCTGTATTGCCTGCCTTTATTACAACATCAATGCTTGCCTTGTCTCCGCCTCTGGCTACTAACATTATCTTGTTCTTTCCAAGCAGGATGTTTAGTTTATGTGGGCTCATATCTGTGAACATTAAGACACACTGGCCAACTAATTTTTCAATCATCTTTTCGATTGCTGGCATGTTCAGAGCAGTTAGCGCCTTTTGTGCTACTTTGTCTTTAATGCTGATAATTTCAACTTCATTTTTGAATTTCTTTCTTAGTGGTAATAGTTGAGAAGATCTAACCTTTTCCATTCGTACTAGTGCAATTACTTTGTATTTTTTTGGAAGCTCCTGAATTTGCTGATACATCTGCATTTTCTTTTGTGGATACTGCGTTCTATTCTGTTGCATTTTACTTTGCCACTACCTGTGGTTTGATCACTTTGCCCATTGTGGTCTTTACCATGACTTTTTTTATGTTCTTGTCACCACTTGGCAATTTTTTCTCAACTGTGGTAATCACCGCATTTGCATTGGCAACTAAATCATCATCAGACATTGATTCATCGCCTATTTTGCATGCTAGTGAAAGAGAATTTCTTAGTCTAACTCTAATTGAAGATCTGAATCTTTCCAATATGGAATCTATTGGTGCATTGAATGGAACCGGAGTGGGCATCTTTCCTCTAGGACCCATAAACTGACCTAGTATCTTACCAACATTGGCCATGAGTTGAGTATCTGCAAGAAAGAAATCATAACCGTTTATCAGCTTGCGTGATTCTCTCTTGTTGGTGCCAATTTGTGTCAGTTGGGCTCCATCAACAACCTTGTCAGCATTTGCACTTTTTGCTTTGAGTCCAAGATCACCTGAAGCAATTACACACACAGATGCTGGTTGGTTTAACTTCTTAGGTAACTGAACCGTCTCATTAATGGCAAATCCTTTCTTAACATCGATATCCTTGAAAACCATGATTAGCTCTAGAGATTGCTTGAACTTTCGTTCCTTCTGACTCTTCTTAGCTTCAGTTATCATCTGAACTATCTGTGACTCGTTGATCATTACGAAAGGGCTTTCTGAATGCCTATTTAAAATCGTTTACTGGTGTAATTGTTCGAAAATGGCCTACATCTAAAAATTTCATCTTATGAAGTTTAAGTTGTAAGAACATCAGTTTTAGACAATAGAACCTACATTTATTAAATAGTAACAAAAAGTAGTCGCAAAGTTGCACAAATTTGATGAACTAGACATGAAAATAATTACCGAGCTCACTCGAGACGGCAATATTTCTGTACCAAACCTTTCAAAAAAATTAGGAATAAACACGTCAGTATTGTACAGTAGGATCAAAAGACTCATCAAAAAGAAATTGATAAAGAAGTTTACCATCATGGTAGATGAGTCTCTCATAGGAATTGGTGTGCGTGCTACTATGGGAATCAACAGAGATCCGAAACAAAAGGACGTGATTCACAAATCACTCATGAAAACACCTGAAGTTATAGAGATATCAGAAGTTACTGGCAGGTTTGATATTTTAATTACTCTAAGAGCTAAAAATTTGGAAGAATTGCACACGGTTGCAATTGAAAAAATTGGAAAGATAGAAGGAATACAAAACACTGAAACGTTTGTAGAACTTCAGAGAACGGATAAAGATCCTGTATATTCTATATCTGAATAATTTACTTGAATTTATCGTCCCATTTACCTGAAGTAATTTCTGCAGTTACTTCTTTGGGATTCTTTCCGTCTACCTTTATTCCAAGAGCTAAGCATGTTCCGATGACTTCTTTTGCAGCCGCCTTAAAATCTATGGCATAAGAAGAGTCGATTTTCAATTTTGCAACCTTTACTGCAGCGTCTATGGTAATGTCTCCAACCCATGTGGCGCCTGATGTTCCAGATCCTTTTTGAAGACCGGCCTCTTTCAAAATGAGCGCAGATGCGGAAGGAATTCCAACCTCAACTGTCCATTGTTTACTTTTCTTGTCTACGGTGACAGTAACTGGGATCTTCATTCCTTCAAAATCCTTTGTCTTCTCGTTGATAGTATTGACTATCTGCAGTATATTGACACCCAATGGTCCTAACGTTGGACCTAATGGAGGACCAGCACTTGCTTGACCTCCTGTTACAAGTGCAGAAACAGTTTGAACATCTGCCATGATTTCTTTTTCCTCTTTACTGTAAATTTAATCCTTGCTACTGTGATGATAGTTTTAGATAGTTTGCATCTACTGTGACTGGTAGCTGATACGGCGCATCAAGCAAAATCACTGTTGCCTCTTCCTTATCGTGATCAATTCTGGTTACTGTGGCCTTCATGCCTTTGAAAGGACCTCCGATTATCTCAACCACCTTATCGACAGCAAGTTCTGACACTGTGGATTTTTTAACAAGATAACCTTCAATGTCTTTGAATTGTAGTTCGCCTCTAAGCTGACCTCTGATGTGTCTCATTCCTTGTAGCGCATCAAATGCAGCATTTGCATCAATTGCTTCTATTACGACATATCCTTTTAGATTCTCTAATAGCAAAACAGACTGTATGTTTAACTTTTTTAGCTTGATTCTATTTTCCAAGAGTCCAAGCACTACCTTCTCTTGACCGCCAGTGGTTCTAACTGCAAAAAAATGCGATTTTATTTCTTGTGTCAATCCTATCTATGTCCCAAATTGATTACTGCGAACGTGAATTGTATTATAAAGCCAATACCGCCTATAGTGGCCATTCCAAGAACTACCAATCGCAAATGTTGCATATAGTCATCTTTATCTGATTTCCTTGCCAGCTTGATGGTGTTTGCCATATCCTTTAACATTTGTCTTGGATTTACCATTGAAGAATGTTAATGAGATGTACTTATAATTCTTATTTAACGCATGTGTATCTTTACACCATCATTTCTTCATTCTGACTCTGTTAACTAGTATGGTATTCGTAATGAACTTGAATCATAATTGACTATGGCTCATTTAATCAACAAAACAGGAGCTGAAGCTTTTTGGGAAACTCCTATTGAAACGCTACCAAGCATCATTAATCTATTATCGCCTTTTCCACGAGTTCCCATTACAATAAGATCCACTTTATTTGAATTGGAAAATGTAACCAGTGAATCGGTTATTGAAGACGAAGCAAATACTTCTGTTTTAATAGATATCATGAATTTTTTTGAGAGTTGACGCATTTTTTCAAAAGTTTTCTCCATCAATGCAAGTTTTTCCTTATCGATTATTTTTTTATTGGATTCTTGAATATCAAGAAAAGAACTGTTAAGCGAACTATCCATAACGGTACCAACTGTAATTAACGAATTATATTTTCTTGCCAAATCAAGGGCAAATTCAAATGCATGGTTGGAAAACCGTGAACCGTCATAGGGAACAAAAATATGTTTGATTAACGAAATATCATCTTCTTTACATGACAGGTCAGAACAAACTATTTGCTTTTGTTTGAATGTAAAAGGGATCTCGTGAGGATGCCCACATATCCCCTTTATGCACTCATTACGTGTTCTTTCTATTTTTATAGTATATTTAGACAACATGACACCATTTTTTACAGATCTATCTAACGCCTGACACAGAATAAATGTCAGTTTGTTTAAAAAATAAAACATCACTGAATTCTCTTTATAGGTTGAACTCCGAAGACCTGATGATTTCATTTTAATAGTTTGTTTTTAATTCTTATTTCATGCAATTGCTCATAGCATACCAATCAGATCCTGCTGGTTCTAACATGGCATCATATATCATGCAGGATATGAATAAACAAGGAGACATTCACCGAGGAAAAAATTTTGATCTTGTTGTGATTCCTACGCCAGCAATATCTGCTGACTGGATTGAGGAAAAATATCAGTATGATGGTTATGTATTTCTGTCAAAACATGCATCTGAGAGTGGCACTCTTGCGCTTACTTGTCATAGCACTGGGAATTTTTCAGAGGCACAGTTTGGAGGATTTCGACGACAGGTTGCCATACCTCATCCACATCTCCAAAAGTCATACATGAAACACTTGTGGATGAAAAGAGATAGTTTCTCAAAATTTGAAATTACTATAGAGGCCACTCATCACGGTCCAACCGCTTTGAATAAACCAACCTTGTTCATTGAAATAGGTACCACTCAAGAAGAATGGAACGATAAGAAGCTATGTGAGAATGTGGCTAAAATAGTAACAGAAGAAATCGGAAAAGAACCTAAAAAACACAAAGTCGCAATATGTTTTGGTGGTACACACTATCCTGAGAAATTCAATAAGGAGTTGATAGAAGGAGAGTTTGCTCTTGGTACCATTGCACCAAAACACGCATTAGATAATTTAGATAATGTTCTCTTTTCGCACATATTGGATAGAAACAAAGAATCTAAACATGCACTTGTAGATTGGAGCGGTCTTGGTAAAAATAAACAAAAAATAGTTGATCTTATACAAACTACAGATCTAGAGATGATAAAAGTTTGAATCTGGAAGAAAAAGTATACAAAAAACTAATGGAAGTTCCAAAAGGTGAGGTTACAACCTATGGTGAACTTGCAAAGGCAGTTGGACTAAAAAATGGTCAGAGAATGATTGGAAGAATTATGAACAAGAATCCTTACCCGGTAATAGTTCCATGTCATAGGGTTATCATGTCAAGTGGTAAAGTGGGGGGATATGCATGGGGCGAGAAAATAAAGTCCAACATGCTTGCAAAAGAGGGTGTACAAATCAAAGATGGCAAAATTGCCGATCTTAAAAAAATTCACACGTTTTGATCTTACTTTTTAGAACGCACTTCTTCTATTAAGCTTCTCAGGTGAGCCAAGTTTCTTACTTGATTTCCATTTACTTGTTTGTATAATTTCCAGTAAGACTCGTTTGTAACTTCCTTTCTTGATTTTGATACCTTGAGCTGATGGCGCATTGCTCTAACCCTCTTGACGTAGACTTCTTTCTTTCCAATTCTTGCTCCCTTACTACCTTTCTTTGACCCTTGTTTTCTACTACGCTTACTGCGCTGAGCTTTTTTGAAGTGAGCCCTTCCTTTGGAAGTACCTTTGATTGGTTTGATCTCTATAACATTTGCAGTTATCAAACTTCGTATGTTGTCACGTGTAATGGCATCAGTTACATCATCTAGGTAGTCTGGATCAAACTTTACTCTATCAACGCCGACCCCGAGAATTCTAGAGACCAGCTGTCTCTTTGTTTTAAGATTTACTACCACTTGTTGACACTCTCGCGTTAAAAACTTTGAAGTTCATCTCTTTTGCCTTTACAATAATCTCAAGTCTCTTCTTCGTTCCTACACCATGGCCAAACCTAACACCATCAGTTTTAGGATCGAGTTTTTCTAAATCTTTCAAGTTGTAAACTAAATTATCGGTATAACCAGATGGATGAAGTCCTCTTGTGATCTTAGGTCCTCCGTAGCCTATCTTTACAAGAGATGGCCAACCCTTCTTTTGTTTTCGTTGATGATTGTCCATTCCTTTTGGCTTTCTCCATGATTTAGAAAGCCTTGCATATCTCCAACTTTCCTGTCTTACAAAGTCAGGTTTATTCTGCAATACTTTTTTCCTAAGTTCTAGAGCTTCCTTATTGATCGGCATGTAACGGTCTCTGCTTGAATTTTACAATAAATACGTTTCTTGATAAAGCATGCGTGATCCGAAGAGATAATAAGGAAATTCCAACGAACCGGGTTATTCGATGATTGAGGATTTGGAGCCAACCAGTACTCGTCTACTTGTATCTCAATTGGAACAAATTGGTATCAAACCCGGAAAGATACAGCGAAACTTGCAAGTCCAAAACTTGGTGGATCTTATAGTTGAAAAAAATGAAGGGATTTTGACTGCAAATAGCGCAATATCTGTCAAAACTGGTAAATATACAGGCCGATCTCCTGACGACCGATTCATAGTTGATGATGAACAAACTCACAATACCGTTGACTGGGGAAAAATAAATCATCCATTTCCAGAGGATAAATTTGATAAACTATTCGAGAAGATGAAAAGACATCTGAAAGACAAGGAAATCTTCATTTTTGATGGATTTGTAGGTGCAGATCCGGAACATCGATTACCAATTAGAATAATTACTGATCATGCTTGGCAAAATTTGTTTGTAAGACAGTTATTCATAAGACCATCTGCTTCAGAACTTGAATCTCACCATCCAGAGTATACGCTTCTTTCAATAAACGACTTCAAATCTATTCCTGAAACTGATGGCACTAGGACAGATGTCTTCATCATACTTAATTATACAAAAAAGATTGTGCTCATTGGAGGCACTTCATATGCTGGGGAGATAAAGAAAGCAATGTTTTCTGTTATGAATTACTCCCTTCCATCAAAGGGCGTTTTTCCAATGCATTGTTCTGCTAACATAGGAAAGAGTGGTGAAACTGCTTTGTTCTTTGGCCTTTCTGGTACTGGCAAGACAACACTGTCTGCAGATTCTAATAGGATGTTAATAGGGGATGATGAACATGGCTGGTCCAATAGGGGTGTATTCAATTTTGAAGGCGGTTGTTATGCCAAATGCATTAATCTCAATAGGGACGCTGAGCCACAAATTTGGGATGCAATAAGATCTGGGACTGTACTGGAAAATGTAGTAGTTGACAATAAAACAATGATGCCAAACTTCAATGATAGCAGCCTGACAGAGAATACCAGAGCTGCGTATCCCCTTGATTATATCCCAGGTGCCATAATACCAAGTTTAGGTGGAAATCCAAATGTCATTATCTTTCTTACAGCTGACGCATTTGGAGTAATGCCTCCAATTGCAAGGCTGACAAAAGAGAGCGCAATGTATCATTTTATGTCCGGTTATACAAGTAAACTTGCTGGAACCGAGAGAGGAATAACAGAACCCAAGGCAACATTTTCAGAATGTTTCGGTGCACCATTCATGTCAAGACATGCATCTGTTTACGCAAAACTTCTTGGAGAGAAGATAATCAATCACAAAACAACCGTGTATCTTGTTAACACCGGATGGTCAGGCGGTCCATATGGTATAGGTAAGAGGATGAACATCAATCATACAAGAAGAATGGTTACCGCTGCACTGACAGGAGAACTTGATTCTGTACAATATAGACACGATGATATATTCAATTTAGAGGTACCTGCTGAATGTCCTGGCGTACCATCTGAAGTCTTAAACCCACGTAATACTTGGTCTGAGAAGGACGCATATGATAACTCTGCAAAGAAGCTTGCTCAGATGTTTGTAGAAAACTTCAGGAAATTTGGAAACGTTTCAAAGGAAATAATGGACGCAGGACCAAAACTCTAGTTCTATCTACGCCTTGTGGTTAAACCTATTACAACAGTTATTATGATGATTCCTGAAATTATTGTCACTTGTTTTGCAGGAATTCCAATATTTTGAAGATCTAGGATGTTCCTTTGGGATGATTCATTGACAGATATGGTCTGATACGCATCATCTGTTTTATTCGAGTTCTTTATCTGAGCCAAGATCCAATATTGGCCTTTTTCATAAACAGGAAGAGAGTTAGTATCTTGTGGAGTGATCGAAGTGCTTGTAACTTCATCTGTACCTGCTTTTATGAGTGAGATTTTTGCATAAGACCATTTATCTGGATAATCAAGAGAAAAGTACAGAGTTCCATTTCTCTGATCTACTAGAAGCGTTCCCTTGGTCATGTGAATAACGACAGGTATGCGGTAGCTTGACTTGGAATCTTTTAGAATAAGAAATCCATCATAATCTCCTTCGTTTCTAACGTTATCTGAAATTTTGATATTCAGAGTATCATTGGACTGAGAATAATCAAAACCTAGGCTAGTCTCATTTGATGTGAAACTTACCTTCAATTGAGATATGACAGATCCATCAAGGGTTCTCAGATGCAATGTTTTTGTTTGAGATTGATTATCAAAAGATAGATTGAAAACCAAACTGTGAGGAGTTATCACCAAATTCGACTCCAATGCCCTAGTGATATTTAATCGTCCACTCCCAACAGCAGAGATAGGAAAAAGATTACCATATGCATCAGTAACTGGATCTGTTGTTGTAGAAAGCAGTGATGCTAGATCTTCAGGTGATAACCCTGGATATTTCTGTAAAATGATTGCAGCAGCACCAGCCACATGAGGAGCTGCAAAGCTTGTACCACTTGTAAGGTTGTATTGTCCTCCAAGAGTCGTAGAATTTACAAAGACTCCAGGCGCAACAAGATCTGGCTTTATGTAAAAAGGAGATACTGGTCCCTGAGAACTGAAAGGTGCCATGAAGTCCGGATGATAAAACATATTCAAACTTCCTACTGTGTCAGAAGTTAGAGTAGAATTAAGAGCCAGCCCATCTTCGTTTGACATTGAAATTACCGGTATTGTTGGAGTATAGCTTGAAGTCTTGTTTGGTTCTACAAGCTCACCAAAAAATATTCCACTTTCATTATTGAAAACAACTAACGCTTTTGCACCCAAACTTGCAGCATTTCTTTCCTTTTCAATAAAATAGACTTTTTGTCCTTTCACATTACTTCCCCTCTCTTCAAGAAGTATGGCTCCTTTAACATCCAAGTTTTGCAGATCTTGAAGTCTTCCATATCCGCCATATACTATCTTGCCTTGGATGGGAACTGACAAAGCTCTGACTCCAACCATTGGAAGAACCTGATATTGTTTTTCACCTACTTCAAAAGTTGCTACTATGCTAGATGTTAAGTTGTTATATGATGCGCCAACCGTAATCGCGTTGATGTCTTTACCTGGACTGCCTATAGTATCTTCTTGCGGACCATTATTTCCTGCAGCCACAACTACGACAATTCCTTTCTTTACTGCCTCGTCTATTGCACTGTCAATTTGATCATTTGTTCTGTTAACTCCTAAACTGATGTTTATGACATTAACTCCATCCTGTACAGCTTGTTGGATGGCATCTACTATGTAATCTGATGATACCGCTTCGCCAGTTGATGATACTTTGTATGAAAGTAGCTTAGACTTGGGTGCTATTCCGGTAAAATTACCGTCTGCAGCGATAATTCCAGCTACTTCTGTACCATGGCCGTTAGTATCTAATGGTTTTCCATTCACGTCCACATAATCATATCCCCCAATTACCTTTCCAGATTGTCCGTAGCCTAGAAGATCAGGATGATTATAGTCTATTCCTGTATCTATGATTCCAATCTTGATTCCTTGACCTTCAAGACCTGCCAGTCGTGCAGTTTGAGCACCAACAAGCTGGATGCTTTTTTGTAGATTGTTTGAAACTTCTTGCTCGTTTGATCCTGATACAAACAAAAGTATGCAGAAAGAAAGAACGAGTGAAAAAATCAATAATCTGTTAATCACAAATTATCTGAAATTTGACTAGATAAAATGCATTTGCAACCAAAGCCATAAATGGCAAGAGCTATGTGAGGAGTTTATGGCAAAATATGAACTCCCAAAGATATCATACGCATATGACGCGTTAGAGCCACACATAGATGCCAAGACGATGGAGATCCATCATTCAAAACATCATCAGGCCTATACTGATGGCTTGAACAAAGCTTTGGAAACTCTAAGTTCTGAACTACAAAACATGGAGTTAACAAAGTTACTTGCAAGCTTGGACAAAGTTCCGGAAAGTACTAGGGGCGCTGTGAATTTTCATGGCGGAGGATATGATAATCACTCGTTGTTCTGGAACAGCATGAAATCAAACGGTGGTGGAAAACCAGGTGGAAGTCTAGGTGATGCAATTAACGCAACATTTGGCAACTTTGATAGCTTCAAAGAGAAATTCACAAAGGATACAATTGCTATTCAGGGAAGTGGTTGGGGCTGGTTAGTATACAACCCACAAACTAAGAAAACAGAATTTACCACAATGCCTAATCAGACAAGTCCTAGAACAAAAGGTCTGATCCCGTTATTGGGATTGGATGTTTGGGAACACGCATACTACCTAAAATACCAAAATCGTAGAGCAGATTATGTTGGTGCGTGGTGGAATGTCATAAACTGGGATGAAGTAGACCAGAGACTATCAAAGGCAAACGCATAACCCTTTCTTCTTTTTGTTTCTTTTGTACTATTTTTCAGATACGACAAGTTATACTGAGAACTCTTGATTGATGATCAATCACGAGATAATATTTTATGATTTGATATGTGTTAAGATGAAATATGATCTATTGAAATTGGATATAGTTGTAATAAAAAACGAGTTTAAGCGTATTTCAGCTTAAAATCTTCTTTCGCCACGATGTTTTGGTAAACAATCACGACAATATACTGGTCTTCCTTCTTTTGGTTGGAAAGGTACCTGTGTTTCTTTCTTGCAGTCTGCACAAGTGGCAGGATGCATTTGTCTGTCTGATGACATGATTTCTGTTGTTTCCTACTCAATAAGAACTATTGACACGAGTTGATTTGACAACAAGGTAGTAAATATCAAAGTGGAGAATAATGACATGGATTTAAAGCGACTTAGCGATATACTTTGAATAAACTTGGGATCTGACCTTATATCATTAATAATCTCATGGGAACCTTCAATATCATAACAGCGATATTTTTCAGAATGCATTTATAGGCGGGTAAGGGAATTTTTTGCAAATGAGTGAAGAGCAAGCTCAAGCTCTGATGCAGCAACTACAAGCACTTGAAGGATATTTGACAGATTTAATGCAGAGAGAAGAATCTGTAATGAGACTTTTACAAGAGACAGCAAGTGCTATAGAATCCATGAAAGCAATAGGGGGAGAGACAACACATGAAACTCTTGTACCTGTGGGCATGGGAGTCTACGTAAAAGCAAAGATAGAGCCAAACCAAAAAATGATTGTCCATATAGGCGCCGGAACTTCAATTGAGCAAGATAAAGATTCTACAATTAACTATATGGAGTCTAGAATTAAAGAATTGGAAATTGTACTTCAACAATTAGCAGCTCAGAGACAAGAAGTGTCCCTTAGACTTGAACAAGGTCAACAGGAAATGAACAAACTTATACAATCAAACCACGGCTCTACGCAGTAAGGAAACCTATCATGTTTGATAAGCTACGAAATGCATTTTCCTCAGCAGTCAAGAGTTTTGGAGAAAAGGAGTTAAAGGAAAAAGATGTTGATGAGGTTTTATTTGAACTTGAGATAAATCTACTAGAATCTGATGTTGCAACAGAGGTAATAGATCTACTAAAATCTGATTTGAAAAAGCGGCTAATTGGCACAACTGTGCAAAAAGATACGATAGATGAATTTGTCAAGCAAAGTTTGAGACAAAGCATTTCAAACATGTTTGACTCTACGGCAAAGATTGACATCTTATCTAACATACAAAATAAAAAAGAAAAGGGAGAACCATACATTATTTCATTTATGGGAATAAATGGAACCGGAAAAACCACCACCATAGCAAAATTTGCCAATCTTTTACGCGAAAATAAATTTTCAGCAGTAATTGCAGCAGCAGATACGTACAGAGCTGGAGCAATTGAACAGATAAGCGAACACGGTAAGCGATTAAACATCAAAGTCATAGCACAGAACTATGGCTCTGATCCAGCCGCGGTTGCACGTGATGCTGTACTATACGCCAAGTCTCACAAGGTAGACTGTGTATTGATAGATACGGCAGGAAGAATGCAGACAAGCAAGAACCTCATGGACCAGATATCAAAAATCAACAAAGTGGTAAACCCAGATCTGAAGCTATTCGTAGGTGATTCATTGGCAGGAAATGACACAGTTAGCCAAGCAAGGGAATTTCATAATTATACTAAATTTGATGGTGCAATTCTTACCAAAAGTGATGCAGATGCACGCGGAGGAGCAGCTATATCAATAGTAAAGATAACATCAAGTCCAATTCTCTATCTAGGTGTGGGTCAAGAATACAAAGACCTGAAACCATTTAACAAAGATTCATTTTTGGAATCATTATTTGGACAGCCAGAATCTTTGTCTGAAATACAAATGCCACAAAAGGAAAAACCTTCACAACAAATAGAACAAAGTGAAACTGTTGTTGAAAAACAGGCAATAGAGAAACAAAAAGAGCCCAAAGTTGAGATTAAGGAGATAATTCCAGAGATCGAAGCCAAATCCATATCATTATCTGCAGAAAAAGTTGTAGTTAGCAATGCGAAAGAAACCATGTCTGAACAAGAACCGTCTTGGAAACAGAATAAATTCCTTGAAAATCAAAAATCCGAACCAAAAATGGAGTCAACACACGAACCAAAACCAGAACCCAAGATCAAACAAGAAATAAAACAAGAAGTAAAATCCAAACCGATTGAAGAAATCTCAAGTGAAGATAGAGATCCGTTTGCTGGAATCGCAACCAAAGATATAGAAAAATATTCAGACTTGTATGATGTCTCTCCGCCTGGAAGTGATGATGACGCAAGAAAGCTTGCGGCTAAGATAAAACAATGGATTTCTGATGGTAGACCAAAACCAACAAATGACGAAGAAAAAGATGTTATTGAAGAGAAAACTAATGAAAAAGAATATGATATATCTGAAGATGATAAACCCAAAAAGAAGCGTTCTATGTTTGGATGGATGAAGAAATGAAATTAAAAACAAAAGACCTGTTAACATTAAATGAACTTGGAAAAAACGAACTAGTTGGAATAATAGATAATGCAATAAAGATGAAAAAGGATCTGAAGAGGAACATTTCCAAACCTTTTCTTAAAAACAAAACACTTGCAATGATATTCCAAAAACCCTCTACAAGGACAAGGGTAAGTTTTGAAACTGGAATGTTTCAACTAGGTGGACACGCCTTACATCTATCTGCAGATGACTTGCAACTAAAAAGAGGAGAAACCATAGAAGATACTGCAAAGACACTTTCACGATATGTAGACTTGATAATGGCTAGAGTTTATTCTCATGATGAAGTAGATCTACTTGCAAAGAATTCTTCTATTCCTGTAATAAATGGGCTCTCCGATTCTTTTCATCCATGCCAAATACTTGCAGATCTTATGACAATAAAAGAAAAGAAAAAAAAATTAGCAGGTCTCAAACTGGCATGGATAGGAGACGGTAACAATGTATGTAACTCAATGATCTATGGTTGTGCAAAAGTTGGTATTGACATTAGTATAGCGACTCCAAAAGGATATGAACCAAATCAGAATATAGTGAAAGAATCTAGTAAATTAATAGATATAAAATTATCAAACCATCCAGAAATTGCTGTAAATGGAGCAGATGTTGTAGTTACAGATACTTTTGTTTCTATACATAACCAAACAACTGATAGAATCAACGATTTTCTCCCACATTTTCAAGTAAACTCATATTTGATGAAAAAAGCCAACCCATCTGCGATCTTTATGCATTGTCTGCCTGCTAAAAGAGGTCAAGAAGTGACAAGCGAAGTACTTGATGGTTCACAGTCAGTAATCTGGGATGAAGCTGAAAATAGACTTCATGCCCAAAAGGCGCTTATGGTGGCACTGCTGCGAGTCTAACGTTTATAAGAGCTTCACAAAAATTTTTTGTAAATAGGTAGTATCGAATGGCATATTCACAAATATTACGCAGATCTCGTGAAGAGAAAACCAACTATGGTAGAAGAAGAAATCTTCTCATGGGTAGGCGAGACTTTATCACGGTTCAGATATCAAACGAGAACATACTTGTACAGATTCACAAGCCAGAATTATTAGGAGATAAAGTTCTGTCATCTGCTCACTCCAGATCTCTTTTGAAAAAAGGCTGGAAGGGCTCAAGAAAAAGTATACCAGCTTCCTATCTGACAGGTTATCTTGCCGGTAAAAAAGCACTGGCTCACGGTGTTGACAGTGCAGTTCTTTATGTTGGTACTAGACGATATACCCAAAGAATAGCAGCTGCATTGAAAGGAATAATAGATGCTGGGCTTGAGGTACCTGCAGATGAGGAAACTTTTCCTTCTACAGATAGGATTACTGGAAAACATCTCAAAGTTACAAACGAGATCGACAAAGTAAAATCCGCCATAGATAGCGAGGTAAAAACTAAATGAGCAGATCAGAAACAAGACAAAGATCCAGAGAACCAGAACAGGTGTGGGTACCAAGGACTACCTTAGGAAAGCTAGTTGCTACTAGCAAAATTACTACCATGAAAGAAATCTATGAGAATGGTTATAGAATTCAAGAAGCAGGAATTATCAAAAAATTACTACCTGGCATCAAGACTGAAGTCATAGATGTTGGCATTGTCCAAAAACAAACTACTAACGGAGAATATACAAGATTCAAGGCACTCGTAGCTGCAGGAGACGAAAATGGATGGCTTGGCATAGGTCAAGGTAAATCAAAACAAATGAGAATTGCTATCGAAAAGGCTACCAATCAAGCTTATCTTAATGTAAGTCCAGTAAAACTAGGTTGTGGAAGTTGGGAGTGCAGATGTGATCAGCCACATTCTGTACCTTTCAAAGTTAGAGGCAGAGGTGGAAGTGTAACCATAGAAATTATTCCGGGCCCTAGAGGTCTAGGACTAGTAGCAGGTGGAAATATTAGAAATCTATTGAAACTAGCAGGTTTGAAAGATGCATGGACCAAAAGCACAGGCTCTACAAATACAATGACATCAACATCACGAGCAGTTTTGAATTGCTTGAGACAAACATTTAGTCAAGGTTGAATGTGGATATGGGAAAAGCTTTCTTAGTAGTCAGAATGAAAGGAACCATTAATGTTCCACACTGGGCAAATACTACGCTAGATCTACTTAATTTAGACAAAAGATTCAGAGCAACGATAGTTCCAGAACGAGACAATACCAAGGGAATGCTTAACAAGATTAAACACTATGTCTCTTGGCAAGAAATTGACACTACCACTGTAAAGGAACTTTTAGAAAAAAGAGCCAGAAAACAAGGCTATCGAAAAATTACTTCTGATGACATTGCAAAGCTCGGGTTCAAAACTACTGATGACTTGGCAAAATCATTGGCCGAGGGCTCAGTCGCACTATCAAAGTTAAAACCGCTTAAACCATGGTTTGCTTTAGCCCCACCAAAACATGGATTCAAGAGAAGCACCAAAAAGATGTATGGTGAAGGCGGCATACTGGGAAATCACAAGGAACTTCTTGCACAAGTGAGGTTAATGATGTAAGATGGCAACAAGATTGCGAAAGACGAGAAAATACAGGGGAGGAAGACACCACGGGTGGGGACAGATAGGACAGCACAGAGCAAGCGGTCACAAGGGAGGACTGGGACAATCTGGCATGCACAAACACCACTTTATCAGGATGCTTTTAACAGATCCAAATCATTTCGGTCATGATTCTACTCACCCGCCACATCCGAACCTCGTAAGAAAATGGGCAAGTGTAAGAGATCTAGATGACATCTATGCAAAACATGGAAAGCAAGAAGGTGGAAAGAAAATAATAGATCTCTTAGAACTTGGCTATGACAAGTTGTTAGGAGGAGGACAAACAAAGAATGCTTATGTTGTAAAAGTAGAGCGATTTTCTGCTACTGCAGAAGAAAAAATTAAAAAATCTGGTGGCGAGGTGCTCGCAGCAGTATGAGTGAAGAAGAGACATCAAAAGGTTTTCTTAGAACAATAATTTCAAAGGCAGAGGTTTACATTCCACAGGTACCAAAACCCAAGAAAAAAATTCCTCTACATGTGAGGTTGATCTGGTGTGGTGTAGCCCTTTTCATATACATGATTATGGGGCAGACACCACTATACGGTGCATCAACTCCTGCATTTGACTTTCTTGCTTTTGCTAGAGTAATTTTTGCATCTCAGCAAGGTACACTAGTAGAACTTGGTATAGGACCTATAGTAACAGCTGGACTCTTGATGCAACTCTTGAAGGGATCAGAAATATTTCATCTGGACTTCAAAAAGCCAGAGGATAGAGAACTCTATCAAACAGCAACAAAAATTGTAACGTACATTGTCATCATTGCAGAATCTTCGTTATATGGCATGGCTGTATATGGGCCAAGACTTCCTAATCATGAAACTGCCTTTATTCTGATTGGGCAACTTGTCGGTGCATCGATAATAATCATGTTACTTGACGAGCTGGTTCAGAAAGGATGGGGAATAGGAAGTGGAATCAGTTTATTCATAGCAGCTGGTGTAGCTCAGCAAGTTGTTTGGGCCCTAATCAGTCCAATTCCGGCAGGCGACGGCGGTCCAGTTGGAGTTATTGCAAATATCATCTATGCATTCATACATCATGACTTTAGTAATCTGATGTTTAGGGCTAACCAAATACCTAGTGTCTTTGGCCTTCTTATTACAGCTGGTGTATTGTTAATTCTTGTATACACGCAGGGAATCAAAGTAGAGATTCCTATAGTATCTACAAAGTACAGGGGATTTTCTGCAGTATATCCAATCAAATTGATGTATGTTTCAAACATTCCTGTCATCTTGGCGTCTGCACTTACTGCCAACGCTGTGTTTATCGGCCAAATAATGTGGGCTAACTTTAATCCAAGAAATGCAAATCCACTCATGAATTTCTTAGGAATGTTTGATCCTACTTCTCCATCTACTCCTACAGGAGGTATCCTTTACTACGTAACAGCTCCACTTGGTCTTGATATAGTAGCATTGGATCCTATGCGTGCCGTTTTGTATATTTTGTTCATGGTGGGTATAGTTGTTCTCTTTGGCAGACTTTGGATTGAACTTGGAGGATTATCTGCTAAAAGTGCCGCAAAGAACTTGCTTGATGCCGATGTACAGATACCAGGTTTTAGGCGTTCCAACCAACCAGTTGAGAGCTTACTGCAGAAATACATCCCATCTGTCACAATAATCGGATCAATCATTCTGGGATTGCTGGCTGGTATTTCAAATGTATTGGGAACCTTTGGCTCAGGGACAGGAATGTTGCTTACGGTTGATATCCTGATTAACTATTACAACTTGCTAGTAAGAGAAAGAGTAGAAGAAGTAATGCCTGCCTTGGGTGCGTTGCTTGGCAGAAAGTAAAAGGACAATCATAGTTGGGATTCCAGGTGTTGGAAAGACCACCCTTGTTTCAAAAGTAGTTGATATATTAAAAGAGAAAAAGATCAGTGTCAGCGTCTCGATATTTGGTACTGTTATGTTTGATGAAGCAAAAAAGGCCAAAGGAGTCCAAAGCAGAGATGATCTTCGTAAGCTTACAGTAAGAGAACAAAAAGAACTTCAATCCATGGCTGCACGAAAAATTGCTTCAATAACCGACGAGGCTGTGATTGTAGATACTCACGCGTTTATCTCAACAAAAGAGGGGTTCTATCCAGGTTTACCACACAACGTTTTAGAAATTTTAATGCCTGATAGCTTTATCATGATTACCGCTAGACCTGAGGAAATTTACAATCGGAGAATGAAAGATACTACAAGAAATAGAGATATTGTGTCAATCGATACAATCAAGAAAGAACTTGATGTTACAAGTGCAATGCTATCGACCTGTTCCATACTATGTGGTTCCCCAATAAAGATGGTTCTCAATACTGAAGGAAAGATTGACGAGGCAGCAAAAGCGATTGTAAGCGCAATGGGATTTAACAATGGAACACATTATGATCTCTGATCTGATAAATCCAGCATCTTTCGTTAGCGGTATGATGATACAACTTATCACTACAATGGACACAAGCTAAATTGCTAAAATCAATAATAATCTCAGGCCCTCCAGCAATAGGAAAAACTACGATAGCAAAAGGTCTTGCAAAAGAATTTGCCTTGAAATATCTCAGTGGGGGAGACGTACTCAAAGAGCTGGCAAAAGAAGAGGGATTCCAGACCGAACGGGATGATTTTTGGGATACTGAAGCGGGAATGAAGTTTCTAAACATGAGAAAAGGAAATTCGGAATTTGACAAAGTAGTTGACGAAAAACTAAAGAAAATGTTTCTAACTGATGATGTGGTTATAACAAGCTACACTCTTCCATGGCTAGTAAAAGATGGGATTAAAATCTGGCTTGCTGGGTCGCAAGAAATTAGTGCAAAAAGGATGGCTACAAGAGATCATATATCCTATGACAGCGCTTCTGGCATTGTGAAAAAAAGATATGAAGAAAATAAAATGATATACAAGAAATTATATGGATTTAATTTTGGAGATGATCTATCCGTGTTTGATGAAATAATAAATACCGACGGTCTAGGTCCAGATCAAGTCCTTGAACTTGCTACAAAGGCAGTGAGAAATCATTATGAAACTAAAACAACTAGAAAATCTTAGAGTTGTAGATCAAGACATACCAAACGATTTGTATGGTATATACTATGACAAAAGATCAATAGAACAACTACTCAATTATGGGTTCATATTATTAGATAAACCAAACGGGCCTACAAGCCATGAGACTGTTTCATGGGTAAAGAAAATATTGAATATTCCAAAAGCCGGACATAGTGGAACTCTAGACCCTCAAGTCTCAGGACTTCTGCCAATTGGCTTTGGTGAGGCAACTAAGGCGTTGATAGTTCTTTTACTTGGACCAAAGGAATATCATGCTCTGGGTAGGCTTCACTCTTTACCTTCTAAGGAGAAATTGGATGAAGTATTGAAATTGTTAACAGGAAAGATTTACCAAAAACCTCCACAACGATCATCCGTATCAAGGCAAACAAGAGTAAGAACCGTCTATGAAATTGAAATCATAGAACAAAAGGAGAGACTTTTACTTTCACGTATTTTATGCGAAGCTGGAACATACATCAGAAAAATCTTTTATGACATGGGAGAAATTTTAGGACCTGGAGCTACAATGATAGAATTAAGGAGAACAAGAGTAGGACAATTCAATGAAGATTCCAACCTTGTGAAGATGCATGATCTTGTAGATGCATATGCGTTATGGAAAGAAAAGAACGATGAATCAAAACTACGAAGAATACTAATGCCAATCGAATATTGTCTAAGTGAGATAAAATCCGTGGTAATAAGAGACTCTGCAGTAGACGCACTTTGCCATGGAGCTCAACTGGCAATACCCGGCATCCTAGAAATATCATATGGACTCAAAAAAGGCGATTTGGTTGGTATCTACACCCAAAAAGGAGAGATCGTGGCACTTGCTGAGGCCATAATGCCAGAGGATGAGATAATTGAAAATACAAAGGGATTTGCTTTTCAGATAAAAAGAATCATCATGGCTCCTAATACTTATCCTAAGAACTGGCGCTCAAGGGCAGTAGTTAACAATTAAAAAGGAATAAAATTTACCTTCTGAAAGTTGATCCCAAAAGGGGCTACGATTTGCTTTGTTATAGGAGTCATAGGTGCAGGTATATTGGGAGTTTTTTTGTTCCAAATAGCAAACCAGGCACCAACATTGGTCTATCAAGATGGACCATCACTTTCAGTCATACCAGAAAAAATAAACTATCGTATGGATGAGCCAGTTCACATAAGGATAATTAATTCAGGAACAACTCCCTTGGCGTTCTCTGATTCTTCTTTTGGATTAAAGATTAGAGGCCTAGATGGTACCATAATATACTTGCCTACATCTGCCCAGATAGAGTCTATGTTGTCTCCACATGAAGAAAAGATGCTTGTCTGGAATCAAACAAGAACTGGGGGCGGTAAAGTCTTTGAAGGAAGGTACCAAATTGAATCTAATACATCGCCAGATGCGGGTAATGTGTTAAAAAAATCAGTCACGATAAACATCTTTCAGTAAGTTTTGAAATCAGATGTAACATCAATTAACGTAATATATGGTGGATTTTTACAACGAGGTTGACATGGCGAATTGTTGCCGGGGTCGCCTAGCCTGGTAGGGCGCGCGCCTGGAAATGAAAAACCATAAAGCGCGTACTCGCAAGGGTCCGAGAGTTCAAATCTCTCTCCCGGCGCCTTTTCAATTATTGACTATTGATCAAAAAAACAAGCAGTATGGAGCATATTATTTCTCTCAATTGATTTGACCAAACTTAATATTGTTAAATGACACAACAAGACCATGTTTCCAGAACGCTGTTCTATTAGGAATAAAGGACAGGATTGTCCAATGCCGCCAGAATTTGTCATCTCGGTAAAATCTAACGATGGTGAATACATGGTAGGAGTCACATGCGATAATCACAAGAAGATGTTTAGCGATAAACTAGAATCTCTACAGAAAGAAAGAAAAATCCCACAAGGGTCAATTCACTTTACCGAACTCAAACCAGTTGGCACTAGTTGTATCAAGATAGACCCAAATGACTTGATTCAACTTTAACTTGGTAAATTGGTCTTTTACCGGCAAGTGAGAGAATCAAATTTTTTACTGCTATCTCTGCCATCTCTCTTCTAGTTTCTACGGTAGCACTTCCAATGTGTGGTGTTATCAATACATTTGTTAATTTTGTTAAAGGATTAGAAACACCTATGGGTTCATTTTGGAACACATCCAACGCAGCACCAGAAATAATCTTTCTTTTCAAGGCAATAGCCAAATCTTTTTCATTTATTATCTTGCCACGTGCCGTGTTTACTAGAAAAGATGTTTTTTTCATTTTTTTGAGCAATCTAAAATTTACTATCTCATGTGTCTTTTGTGTATGTGGTGCATGAATACTTACGACATCGCTTCTTCTAAATAGTTCATCAAGTGAGACATGTTTTGCATTCAAACTTTTTTCCTTCTGAGGGGAGATTTGCTTTCTGTTGTGATACAGTATCTTCATCTCAAACCCAAGCGCCCTTTTTGCAACTGCCATACCTATTCTTCCCATGCCAAATATTCCCAAGGTCTTCCCAGGAAGATCTGAGCCCAGAAATTCATATGGTCCAAGTATCGTCTTCCATTTTCCTTTACGAATCAACCTGTCTCCCTCGTTAACCCTGCGAAAGAGATCTAACATGAGGGCCATGGTAAGATCTGCTGTAGCCTTTGTGAGCACCTCTGGTGTATAGCTCACAACAATTCCTCTCTGTGTAGCTGCACTGATGTCGATATGATCGTATCCAACACTAAAGGTGGATATTGCCCTGAGCTTAGTTCCAGCATTTATCACGTCTGCATCAATTTTGTCGTATGGATAACAAATCAAACCATCTTTGTCTTTTATTTTGGATACGAGCAAATCTTTTTGCATGGGAACCTTTCCCGTGTAAATTTCAACTTGATATTTTCTTCTTAGCTCTTTTATTGCAAAGTCATGCAAACGGCGTGTAAGCAGAATTTTCATTGAGAAAAGCACTCAAAAACTCATATGATAACTCATTTATAATAACTCTGCATAATTATATTGAATTGAAACACAAAGAAGAATTTGCCGTTTGTGTTCAATGCAGGAATCCTATTGAAAAATGTGTTTGTGTATGTCCATTTTGTGGTGAAAGAGACAAGTGTGAATGTGCCCTGTTTGACGCAGCTACTGGCGGTTAGGTTATAAAACAAGAATTATAGCATTGTTAATATTTGATGAAAGACTAGGCTCCGTGTGGCTTCAATAGATCTAACGTGGGTTATTGGTGGCCCGCAGGGAGGAGGAGTTGAGTCTGCTGCCAACATATTTGCCGGGGCCTGTGCAGGTTGTGGACTAAAAATTTTTGGAAAAAGAGAATATTATTCGAATATCAAGGGAGAGCATAGTTATTTTGGGGTAAGGGTATCTGACAAGGCAATTAACTCCAACGTGACAGGAATCACAATGCTTGCTGCATTTGATGCAGAAACTTTGTTCAGACATGTTGATGATGTGTATGATGACGGCGCAATTGTATACGAATCTGACCTTAAACAGGTTAAGATCGACGAAGTGCCAACCCTTGACAGACCATTCAAAGAAAGGTTGGAAAAACATCTCTCATCAAAAAATAAACCATTTACTGTAAAGGGAATACTGGAAGATGCAAAAGAAAGGGGAGTAACTCTGTACCCAATTTCATTTAAGACAATACTTTCTACCTTGGCAGATGAGATGAAAAATCCAACAATTAAAGGCATGTTCAGAATGCTCAATGTTCTGTCCGTATCTGTATCAATTGGCTTGTTGGGTTTACCACCAGACACTCTGTTACGATCAATAGAGGGAGTTTTTTCAAGCAAGCCCAAGATTGCAGAGATGAATAAACATGCAGCAAACTATGCATATAATTTTGCAACTGCCAAATATCAGAAATTCAAATACCAACTATCTTCAATTCAAAAGGATACTGATACATTACTTGTTCAGGGCTTTCAATCTACCGCCCTTGGGAAAATGGCAGCTGGATGTAGATTCCAATCATACTACCCAATTACACCTGCATCTGATGAGAGTGTGTTTATGGAATCGCATGAAACATTTGATGTTGAAAATAATAGGCCAGGGTCTAACATAATTGTACAAACTGAAGATGAGATTTCTGCAATAGGTATGCTAATCGGTGCAGCACTAACAGGTACAAGAGCTGCTACCAGTACGTCAGGACCGGGGTTTTCTCTCATGGCTGAAGCACTTGGTTGGGCAGGAATAAACGAAGTGCCCATTGTGGTTACACTTTACCAAAGAAGCGGTCCATCAACAGGACTTCCTACAAGACACGGGCAAGATGATCTACTCTTTGCAATATATGCGGGTCATGGAGACTTTCCAAGAATTGTTTACGCGTCAGGAAATATCGAAGAGGGATTTTATGATACCGCAAAATGCTTCAATTTTGCAGAAACATTTCAAATGCCAGTAATCCACATGATGGATAAATTCATTGCAAGCACAGTTGCAACTGTAAAAAGATTTGATCCAAAAAAGATCACAATTCAACGTGGCAAGCTCTTAGAAAAAATTGATGGCGACAATTACAAGCGTTTTACTCCATCTGAAGACGGTATGTCTCCACGGTCGCGGCTAGGACTTGAAAATGGTATATTCTGGAATACCGGAGATGAAAGTGACGAAGAAGGGCATATCTCAGAAGATCCACAAAATAGAATATACAAAATGGACAAGCGAGCAAGAAAAATTGAGGTTGCCTTGGATACAATTCCAAAGGAAGACCAAGTGGTTAATCATGGAATTTCTGACTTTTGTATTGTAAGCTGGGGCTCTACTAAAGGACCACTCCTCGATGCAGTTGAAATGTTGAGAAAAGACAACTATAACATTGGGTTTGTACAAGTAAAGCTATTGCATCCATTCCCTACTAGTTATGTCAAGTCTTTGCTTCAAGGTGTCAAAACCATCATAGATGTAGAAGCAAACTATACTGCACAGCTTGGAAAACTGTTAAATGAAAATTTGGATCGTAAAGTTGATTATTATATTGTCAAGTATACTGGAAGAGCAATGACTTGTTCAGAATTATATGAATCAATTAAAAAAATTATAGACGGAAAAGCCGAAAAAAGGCAGGTGTTATCATATGGCGTCTAACTTATCAGATTACAAGACCGAGGTGCACAATGACTGGTGCCCAGGCTGTGGTGATTTCGGAATTGTGAGTGCCATTCAGATGGCGTTAGCAGAAATGGCCATACCGCGTCACAAGGCTGCATTATTTTCAGGAGTGGGATGTTCAGGCAAGACCTCTCATTTTGTAAATGTCTATGGTGTACACACATTGCACGGAAGAGTGTTGACCTTTGCACAGGGCGCAAAGCTTGCAAATCCTGAGATGACAATAGTTGCAGTAGGAGGAGACGGCGATGGACTGGGTATAGGCGCTGGTCACTTTGTGGCAGCAGGGAGAAGAAATGTAGACATGACTTACCTGATATTTAACAATGGTGTCTATGGTCTTACAAAAGGTCAGGCTTCTCCGACCCTCAAGCTTGGCCTGAAAACAAAGTCACTTCCAGAACCCAATGTGAATCAATCTGTAAATCCAATCGCGCTAGCTATTGCAAGTGGATATACGTTTGTTGCAAGGGGGTATGCATATGATGTAAGGCAACTCAAGGACTTGATAATTGCAGCAGTAAAACATAGGGGCCTTTCATTTCTTGATGTGTTACAGCCATGCCCGACTTATAATGACATCAATACCAGGGATTGGTTTGCAGGTATGGATAACATTGATGAGATGACAAAGAAACCACATCCACGAATTTACAAGTTGGAGGACACAGGATATGATCCAGTTGTGCACATTGATTCACCAGATGAAGAAAATGAAAAGTTGACACAAGCCTTAATAAAATCAAATGAATGGGATGACAAAATTCCAATTGGAATATTCTACAAAAATGAGATAATTGCCCCATACGATGAAAGAATAGCTGATAGGATTCCAAACTATCTTGAAAACCCTCCAGCCTATCAGGAAATTGCATCTAATGGGAGACCTCTGACAGATATTTCAAAAATTTTAGATTCACTTCAGGTCTAGTACTTGTGTGAAGAACAAGCCAACATCTCTTGACATTGGGGAGACCAATTTGTTAAATCCCATTCACGACAATGATATAAGTTATTAGCATGATGCACAGAAGAGTAGTTCTACATTGAATTTAGAGGAAGTAAATCAAATATTCCGTAAATCAATTATCAAGGGATACTTCGAGCCCAGCCTTCTAAATCTGGATTTTAAAAAGTCGAACATAAAACATACTACCATAAGGGATGATGGTCTTATGCAAACAAATCTACTTCATCTCTTCTTTGATATTGAAACAGGTTCTGATTACCCAGACGGTGATGAATGGTTCATGGCGGAATTTCTCTTTCCTCACAATATCAAACTTCCTGATAACCTAAAAGGTCCTGATTACTTTAGTACCATGTCTGTTGGTGACGGCAAGAACTTTTGGAGACATAGAGAGCTTATCAGATACAAATACGGAAAATCGAAGAAACTTGAAGAATCTCTTGATTTTATTGAAAAAAAATACCGTGAATTGAATTCTTTGCTTGAACCACTAGAAAAAGAAATCAAGTAATTTTCCATTCATTTTGTGAAAACTGATATGTTTCATTCTCTGATGCGGCTGAATTCACGTTCCATCTCCCAGTTCTGTCATCAAAATAATATGAAATCTCAGTAATACTCTTGGGTATTTTCTGAGGATCAAGATGATATGGAATAAGTTCTAAAACAAAATCCATTTTTTCAACGGCAGAATCAAACAAACTCCTGTCATCTAGATCTAGCGTGAATTTTATGCTTGGATTGCCAATAAATTTGATGTAAACTTGCAACGTTTTTCCTCCCCCGCGTCTTCTTTTGAACTCCTTTAGAATTGCCTTAGTCTTGTCCCATCTTGCGCTTCCAAACCACTTGAAAAAAGCATCATTAAACGCAAGAGGAAAAATGATATCAATCATTGTGGTGAAATCCTCGTCTGGTTGTTCTTGTGAATTTTCTTCTACTTGAAATAGTTTGTGAAGAGTGCTGTATAAGACTTCCAACTCCCATGGAGAAACACCATAGAATCTCAGTGAAAGGGGAAGCTTGGAGGTACTCATCAATATATAATTCTAAAAAATTCTAATTAAGTCTTCAACTCTATATTACGAAGGAATTGGTTTATGTTCATTATTTGTTAGCTTGAATCATATACTATATGACAGTCAAGCGATTAACAATATGCGATCTGATCAATTCATTTGCTCTTCTGTATTGATATTCGGCATCTCCTATTTTTGCATAGTAAATATCATTTAGCATCTTTTTTTCTTCTTTTGTTATGTTTCTCTCTAGCAAATTATCGTAACTAGGCCCATCATAAAATATCATCTTGACAAGTCCTAGAACCCTATCTAAGAATAGTTTTCTATCTGGAATTGCATTTATCCTATTTACTCCCATTGCTTCTCCAATGACGCAATGCTTACTGTTTTCTTGTCTAAGCGTATCATTAGTTATTGATGATTCTATCTCGGATCTTTGTAGTACGGAGAGATTACTCCATAACCAATTTACCTTGTTGAGGTATTCTAACTCATGTACATTTGGTGTATGGCTATTGTCATACCAAGACATTGCCCTGTATTGTATATGCAGAGGATTAATTTAAGAATTAAACAATATGTGATAACTATTCTCTAAGTAGGGTTCTAAATTGTTAAGAGATATTTGAAGAGGTATAGGATACCTGTTGCTCCTATGAAAAATACCATGGGTTTCCAGGCCAAAACCGGAAAACTTGGAGTCTTGAGCTGAACCTTATAATTATCTACAACTGCCTTGACGTACTTTCTTATTCTTTCGTTCCAGATATTGTATTCTATCTGATGATTCTTGAGCAATGTTTCAATTTCGTATAAAACTGGTGTTCGCTGACAAAAAAGATGCTGCAGATAGTCTCGTGAAACTTCGACTTCGGCTTGTATTGCAACTAGACCCTTTTTCATTTCTAGTAATCTAACATGCATTTCCCATGGCTTTTTCAGTTTCAACGAAAGACCATGGCCAATTTGTGTTGTCTGTTTGTGTTCAAATTTGACATGCGTGAAACCCTCATGAGCAAAGATCTTTAGTAACTCATCAACGCTTTTCTTTACTACGATACTAAGTTGCTCTACCCCGTTTGTATCTACCTTGACCATATCCTTCATTCCATCCAGGAAGGATACTGTCTTTGGGTATCGCGTGAAAAATTCTACCATAACCTGCCGTCAAATTTAGCTCTATTAAAACTATAGTTGTATTACATTCTTGTCCCAAGTCCACGAACATATACACACTGATCATAGGAGATGGCCATCTCATTCTCTTGAATTTGTCTATTAGTGAGCTTGATATCGGAATCTCTAACTAGCGCACCAGGAATGGCTTCTACTCCTTCTCCCATCTTGAGGTTTGCAATGGATGCCAAGTCGTCAGCAACAGCTTGTAATGTCACCTTGAGAGGATGTCCGTACAAATCCTTCTGACCTCTAAGATCTGATAGCGGTTCTATTCCAGCGCACGCGATTGCAACACCTACAGTTCCTGCTCTGGCAGGCATCAGCCTGCTGTCTACCAGTATTATTCCAACATGAATTTGATATGTGAGCAGAAACTTGCGCCTTAGTTGTTCTGATACGACATATGGATCAATTGGGTATAAAATTACAGAACCTTTCTTGGCATTGGATTTGTCAATGCCTGCATTTGGAGCCATAATGTAATCTGATGATGTTATGACAAATCCGGGAATACCACCAAATATTACATCTGACTCTCTTAGGATGATTTCGGCTATTTTTGGTTTGATACTAAACCTTGTTGCAATAGTCTCAGCTTCCAAAGATGGTGACACTTTATCATACTCTACTATTCTTCCTTGGGAGTTTGCAACATACTTGCTTGATACTACGATTACATCGCCATTTTGAGGTTTTATTTCATTGTCATCCAGATCTGATTTTAGACTCTCAAACAGATCAAATGTATCGGTCTTTAGAGACGATTTTATTGGGAATACTGAAAGTGACATGGTATTTCACAATTGAATTTACTATTTAGCGTTCTGCACATGGAGTAATTGTTCTATTGACTGGATTTTTGCTTTGAAATCTTCCTTCTTCTAACTACGAATAAAGCCAGACCTATGATGATTGCAACCAGTATGCCGTCAACCAAAAGATGACTGTTATCTGTGGTAGTCGTATTAGTCGTATTAGTATTGATTTCAGGACTAACCTGATCTGTTGCGTTCAAAACTGTTTGATTTTGTTCTTGTGATTCTCCCTGATCTACATAAATTGGAAAAGTAACTTCATCAAGCGGGATTGACGACGTAGTTGAGATGGCAGTATCATTTAGATCAACCTCCACTTGGTATTTTCCAGGGTTGTCAAACTGGTATGGTATTCCGACTTTTCCTGCGATTGTAGACCCTCCAGGTACTACAAATATCTGATTTGTTTCATTTCTTATGATGAATCTATAGTAAATGTCTCCACGCGGTGCTTTAGTTTGTGGATCTAAGAACTGGAGAAGAATGATAGTGGGTTGGCCTGTGACAGGATTTGCCGGCGAAGTTGAAAGGTTAACGTATGCCAGTCCTTTACTTGATAACCGGGTTTGTGGAACAGATTCATCCTGTGCATAAACCACATGCTGTAATATTGAGGCAAATATTATAAAGGCCGATAATTTCAAAAGCCCAGAAACCAATTCTTTTTCTAACTGGTTTTCAATGGAATGTAAAGGTTTGGAGTTGTTCATTTCTGCAAACGTTTTAATTTCTAACAAATGATCTTTCTTCTGTTGAATATTACCGAAAAAATTCTAGCAAGAGCATCAGGAAAAAGCAATGTCTCGCCTGATGATGTCATATTTGCTAATGTAGACAAAGCAATGGTTCATGATGTATCTGGACCAGGTGTAATAGCGGTGTTTGAAAAATTGAAGAAAACTGGAATGAGAATTGAAAAATTATGGGATCCAGAAAAAGTGTGGGTAGCTGAAGATCATTTTGTACCTGCAGCTGATCAGATATCTGCTCAAAATGTGATACTATTGACACAATTCACAAAAGAGTATGGCATAAGAAAGCATTTCAAATATGGTATGGGACAATATGGAATATGTCATACGTTGTCTCATGAAGAGGCAATGGTTCTACCAGGTGAAGTTTATGTCGGTGGGGACTCGCATACTAACACGACCGGTGCATTGGGGGCGTTTGCAGCAGGTCTTGGTCATACTGATATGGCATATGTTCTATTAAATGGCAAGATCTGGTTCAAAGTTCCAGAGACATTGTACTTTAAGCTAAATGGAAAATTACCGGATCATATAATGGCAAAAGACTTGATATTAAAAATAATCGGGGATATAGGCACGGATGGTGCAGCATACAAAACAATGCAATTTGGTGGAACTGGAATCTCTGAAATGTCTGTTGAGGAACGATTGACTCTAACCAATATGACAACAGAAGCTGGGGCAAAAAGTGGAATAATTGAGCCAGATAAAAAAATACGAGATTATCTTGCCCAGCGAGGAGCTACAAATTACAATGAAGTTCATGGTGACCCTGATGCTCGTTATGCTAAAGTTTACGAGTATGAGGCATCTGAACTTGAGCCTATTGTGGCCAAGCCATTTTCTCCAGAGAATGTAACTGTTGCACGCGAACTATCGTCTACACCACTTGACAAGGCCTATATCGGATCATGTACGGGAGCAAAACTAGAGGACTTGAGAGCAGCTGCAAAGATTCTCAAAGGAAGAACTGTGAAGATTAGAACTGAAGTACTTCCTGCTGCAATATCTATCTTCAGAAAGGCAATGGATGAAGGCATAGTAAAAATTTTCATGGACGCAGGAGCAATGGTGGGACCACCAACGTGTGGTGCATGTTGCGGTGCACACATGGGAGTCTTGGCAAAAGATGAAGTCTGTATCAGTACTACAAATAGAAACTTCCCAGGCAGAATGGGCCATGTTGAATCAAAGACATATCTTGCTTCACCACTTGTTGTAGCTGCATCTGCAGTAACAGGAAAAATTACCGATCCGAGGGACCTAAAATGAAAGGCTCCGTAATAAAATATGAGAGAGACAACATCGATACAGATGTAATCTTGCCTGGACCATATCTGAAAATTCATGATTACACTGAACTAGCAAAACACGCCATGGAAGGTATTGACAAGGATTTTCACAAAAAAGTAAAACCAGGAGATTTCATAGTTGCAGGCAAGAACTTTGGCTGTGGCTCTTCAAGAGAACATGCACCAATAGCCCTTTCATATTCGGGAATCAAGGCAGTTCTGGCAATATCTTTTGCTAGAATATTTTATAGAAACGCAGTTGATGGAGCATTCTTGTTGCCTATAGAAGTAGAAGAGAGTACCTACAAGGAGATATCTGAAGGAGACCAACTCGAGATTGACACATATAAAAATGAAATAAGAAATCTAACCAAAAATAAAATCTACCAAATGAAACCATTTCCAGAATTGATAGGAAAAATAATTGCAGCAGGTGGACTGTTCAATTACAAACCATAGAGACATCGCTGTACAACAAACTGTGTTATACCATTATATCTCCGATTTGAAGATGAATAACTAGATGACAAAGACCTTATTTGAAAAAATTTGGGATTCTCACGTTGTAGTAGATGAAGGGAATGGCCGTTCTTTATTGTATGTTGATAGGCATCTCATACATGAGGTCACATCACCACAGGCTTTTGATGGTTTACGTGTGAACAAAAGAAAGGTACGACGAACAGATCTCACTTTTGCAACCATGGATCATAATGTGCCTACAAGTAATAGATCATTGCCTATAGTGGATCAAACCTCTGCTGTGCAGGTAAAGGCACTTGAACAAAATTGTAAAGAATTTGGAATTGAACTCTTCGACATTAACAGTCCAAATCAGGGCATAGTTCATGTCATAGGTCCAGAACTTGGAATTACTTTGCCTGGTACCATCATAGTTTGTGGTGATAGTCATACTTCAACTCACGGTGCTTTTGGTGCACTTGCCTTTGGAATTGGAACAAGTGATGTAGAACATGTCTTGGCAACTCAGTGCATATTGATGGAAAAGCCAAAAACATTTGAAATCAAAGTAGATGGAAAAAGAAAGAATCCTCATGCAATAACTGCCAAGGACATAATACTTTCAATAATACGACAAATTGGTACAGCTGGAGGAACAGGAACAGCATTTGAGTATAGGGGAGAAGCGATCTCTGACCTTAGCATGGAACAGAGAATGACAATATGCAACATGTCTATTGAGGGAGGTGCAAGGGCAGGTATCATAGCGCCAGATGAAAAGACATTTGATTATCTAAGAGGTAGAAGATATGTTCCCAAAAATTATGACGATTTAGTTGATTACTGGAAAGAAAACTTGAAAACTGATAGTAATGCAAGATTTGACAAAAGTTTTACCCTATATGCAGGTGACATTGCACCTCAGGTAAGTTGGGGAACAAATCCTGCAATGACCGTTGATGTTACAGACAGGGTTCCATTTCCTGAGGAATATGCAAGAGGAAATGTCGAGGAAGAAAAGGCAGCAGCCAAGGCACTACAATACATGGGACTAAAACCTGGAACCAAAGTTACAGACATTGAGCTAGACCGAATCTTCATCGGATCCTGTACAAATTCTAGACTGGAAGACTTGACTGAGGCAGCAAGGGTGGTCAGCGGAAGGAAAGTTTCATCAAAAGTGCGAGCAATGATTGTACCTGGGTCGCAGCATGTGAAGAAACAGGCCGAAGATCTGGGCCTTGACAAAATTTTCAAAGATGCAGGTTTTGAATGGAGAGAATCTGGATGCAGTATGTGTCTTGGAATGAATCCTGATATCTTGTCTGCCGGTGAGAGGTGTGCCAGCACTTCTAATAGGAATTTTGAAGGTAGACAAGGCAGTGGTGGCAGAACACATCTTGTTAGCCCTGTTATGGCAGCTGCTGCAGCGATTCAGGGTCATTTTGTTGACGTAAGAGATTTGGATTTGAACTAAATGGAAGCTTTCACAAAAATCAAGAGTATTGCAACTCCACTTGACAAGGTTAATGTTGATACAGACCAGATAATTCCAAAACAATTTTTAAAATTGATTCAAAAGACTGGATTTGGTCAATATTTATTCTACGACTGGAGGTATGAACAAGATGGAATACCGCGCAAAGACTTTGTCTTAAATGATCTAAGATACAAAAATTCTAAGATATTGCTAACAAGGAGTAATTTTGGGTGCGGTTCTTCAAGAGAACATGCAGCTTGGGCACTCTTAGATTTTGGATTCCGTGCAGTAATCTCTACTTCATTTGCTGATATTTTCTATAATAACTGCTTCAAAAACGGAATACTTCCAATAAAAGTAAATGAACAAGTATTGCAGAAATTATTTGAAAGCAGATCTGAAATTGAAGTAGATTTGGAAAAACAAACCATAAAGAATGAAAGTATGGACGTGTCTTTCTATATTGAACCCTATTGGAAGAAAATTCTTCTTGAGGGTCTTGATGATATTGCAATTACATTAAAGTATGATGATCAAATATCAAAATATGAAAATGTGCAAAGAAACTCTAGGATTCGAGTTTCTTAATTATAGAATTTACTAAATCTTTTTCTCTTTCAACACGGCTTGGGGAATCAACATCAATCCATGGTTTCTTACCTATATCGTAAGCGCTAATTTCTCCTTTTTTTGATAGTGGTTGAAGAATATCATATGAAAGATTCAGCTCTTTTCTTCTAGCCTTTTTCGATTTGATCATCTTTAGGATTTTTGAGTTCAGTATGTATATGCCCAAGCATTCAGCCATTTCGAGTTTTATTGTGGGTTTTTCCTTGAATTCGATAACAATCCCATTTTCTACTATTGCGTAGCCTGTCTCTTCCTTTCTGTATCTTCTTGTAGCTATGGTGGCCAGAGTATTTTTTTCCCTGTGGAATTGATACATGTCTTTGATATCTAGAGGCGTCAGGTTATCTACAAACCACAATAGAAATTCTGAACTCTTTCCTAGCGTTTTCTCTAGATGTACAAGATCTCCACCAGTCCCACTCTGTGAATCTTGGATGAATTTCAATGGTTTTTTTATTTCTCTGTAGTTTTCAAAATATCTCTCTATTTGTTTGCCCAAGCCATTAAGATCTGCAAGAATAGTTATGTCGTCAATGATTTTAACCGTTGAAAGATGCTTGACGATGTGGGCAATCAGGGGTCTTCCATGAATCGGTATCATTGCTTTTGGAATATAGTCTGTAAATGGCCTCCCGCGCGTTCCACGTCCACCGGCCAGAATTACAGCTTTCAAAATTACCTGTAAGACTTCTGTTTTCTTCTTCTAGCGCTAGGACCGCCAAACTTCTTTGGTTCTTTTTGTCTATCGTCACCACTAAGCAAATGCTTATCGTAATCTGATATTCTCTTTTTCAGATCTTCACGAACTGATCTAGTAAAGGGATGGTCTTTTGGTTCCTTTCTTGTCTTTGTCCATCCTGTCAGAGCCCTTGATATTGCAACAGCACTGGCGTATGATTGTCCCATGTATCCTCCTCCGCGCACTTTGACTGAAAGATCAACCTTGTTTCTGAGCTCTCCTGTGATCTCAAGCGGTGCAAGGATTACTTCTCTTGATATTTCTTGCTGGATCATTTCTACTGGAACATTGTTGATTCTGACCTTACCTACTCCTTTTGTGATAAAAGCATGAGCATGTGCAGTCTTTCTTGATGCAAAATAACTTTCAAGTTTTACCATTATTCATGCCACCCTACAGTTTTGCCTAGCTCTCCAAGAGTAGTATAATATGGAGCAGACTTTCTTATTTTTGCATCTTCGAACTGAGTAGTCTTTTTTGATTTTAATTCATTTGGAACACCCAAGTATGCTCTTAATCTCTTCAAAGATGTCTGGCCAGAAGGCTTGTTCTTTGGAAGCATTCCACGCACCATCTTTGTGATCATGGTGTCAGGTCGGCGAGGATGGAATGGTCCAAATTTGGGATTGTTGATACTTGCAACCTCAAGAAACTTTCTGTATTCCTCTATTATCATTTTTCTATCTCCGCTAAGCATGATGTTTTCAGAATTTACAATTGAAACTCTTGTACCATTTATCAACAATTTTGCAACATGTGAGCATAATCTTCCTGCAATTTGGTTTGTACCATCTACGATTACATCTTGTGGATTTTTAGATTCTGTTTTGATCTGAGTCTGTTGTTTAGCCAATTATTTTCACTCCTTTACCTGTTGGGTTGTTTTTGATGAGATGTGCAAAGTCTACAATCTTTCCGCCTGACTGTGTTATTTTCTTTGCACCAGTTGTTGAAATTGAGAAAGAGCATAATGTTATTTTGTGTGACATGCTTCCAGTACCCAGAACTTTTCCAGGCACTACCACTATATCGTTGTCATTTACAAATTTGTCAATTTGACCCAAATTGAGTACCCTTTTTGTTCTGGCTGGTTTTAGTGACATCTCTGCAAGCTTTGACCAAATAGGAGCTTTATTCTTCTTTGAGGCTGCTTCAAGCTCTTTTGCCATTTGTATAACAACTTGATTAGTCATGTATGTAATTATGCCAATTTTTACCCAAATATAATATATGCTTCAACCAAGCGCAGCTATAGTCTGTTGGAATTCGCCTAGTCTTTTCTCTAATTCTTCAACTGCACTTCTGACCACTTCGCCTGGAGTGAGGTTTCCTACTGTCTCTACAGTTAGGATGTGTTCATCTGCATTGTTGCCCTGAGTTAGAACTGAAACTGTTGCAGCATTCCACTTGGCGTGTTCACTACCGCGTCCAAGTCTTGCATATGCCTCAAATTTGAGCTTTTGACCTGGTGCCAAGGCTACTATGGGAATATTTGGGTTTACTGGCTTGACAGCTTCGTCTTCAGAACTTAGATCCTGTGATGTAATAGTACGTGTAGTATCGGAATTACCAGAATCTAACATCAATAAAACCCTACAACGACTGCAGCCCAACTCACTGTGGCAATCACAGGCGGAGGGTTCAACAAATCTGGAAAGATCTGTCCTTAGTGGCAACATGGCAAGTCTATGAGATACACCTTCATCTGCTAGGACAGATGAATTCTCAATCATCACAACATCATCAATTGCAAAAGTGGGAACGCCAGAAAGACAAATTCTTCTAAGTGCATTAGCGTATTGAAGAGGTATTCCCTTTAGTTTAACAACAATTCTGCTTTCGCTTTCTTCCATTATCTCGAGAGAAGTCAAATCTTACGGATCAAGATTGAAAGTCCAAATAAAAATCTAGCGAGTTTTTCTGTATAGATAAATACCAAGAATGAGTACCTCTCAGTCATGGATAAGGTTACAGTTGTTAGGCTGTCAGTAGAAGGCGAAAAGTTTGAAATCATAGTCAAGCCAGATCCTGCACTTGAGTTTAAACTCGGCAAAAGGAAAGAAATTTCAGGTGTTCTAGTCTCTGATGAAGTATATTCAGATTCTAACAAAGGAACTAGGGCGTCTACAGAGAAGCTAATGAAGGCGTTCAAAACTACAGACGCTAATTCTATCGCTATGATTATACTTCAAAAAGGCGACCTTAATCTTACAACAGATCAAAGACGAAAGATGGTCTCAGAGAAACGTAAGCAAGTTGTAGACTTTATCGCAAAAAGCTATGTCGACCCGCGATCTCATCTCCCACATCCGCCGCTTAGAATAGAACAAGCAATGGATGACGCTCGTGTCTCAATAGATCCATTTCGAAATCTAGATGAGCAAATCAAAGAGGTTGTTGAACAACTTCGCTCAATTATTCCATTAAAGTCAGAAAACATGTTGCTTGAAATTGTTGTGCCGGCACAATTTGCATCTCAATCTTATTCAGTATTGAAGTCATTTGGCTCTTTGAAGACAGAAGAATGGCAATCAAATGGATCTCTCAAAGTAATACTAGATATACCGGCTGCGGCAAGGGCAAATGTGATTGATAGGCTGGGTTCAGTAACAAAAGGTACTGCTTCTGTTGAGGTTGCAAAATGATGGACATAAAAAGAAGATATGTCATACCAGGCGATGTTATTGCAACTGGACCATTAAGACCAGAACAAAACGTGTACCAAGAAGGTGAAAGAATAATCTCAACTTGTGTCGGTATATCAGAAATTTTCGAAAACACGGTAAGAGTTATTCCGCTAACAGGTGTGTATATGCCAAAAACAAATGATTTGGTAATAGGGAAAGTTATTGGTACATCGCCGTTGTCTTGGGAATTCGACATTAATTCTTGCTTTATAGGCTTTTTACCAGCTCAAGATGTTTTTGGTAGGGATTATTCCCCAACCAAGGATGAGCTAAAACAAAGATTGAACATCGGAGACTTGGTTGCTGCAAGAGTGGCAAATTTCGACAGATCAAGAGATCCGCTTTTGACAGTTCAAGACAGAGATCTAGGCAAGATAGAGTCTGGCGAACTTATCGAGATTGCGCCAAGCAAAGTGCCTAGACTGATAGGCAAGAGAGGTTCTATGATTCAAACTATTGAGATGGCAACAAAGGCTATGATAACAATCGGCCAAAATGGCTGGGTTGTAGTATCTTGCGAAGATCCAGAGGGATTATTAAAGGCGATTGAAGCGATAAAAACGGTGGATGCCCTAGCGCATACACCTAATTTGACTGAAAGAGTCAAATCTATGCTAGGAGTACCAGAAGGTGAAAATAATGACACAATTAATGACTGAAGATGGAATTAGATGCGATGGAAGACGAGTAGACCAGCTAAGGAATATTTCGATCAAAGTTGGCGTTCTAAAGAATGCTGATGGATCTGCATATATTGAATTTGGTAAAAATAAGATTCTTGCAGGAGTCTTTGGGCCTAGAGACGTACACCCAAAACACATGGCTAATCAAGATACTGGAATTTTGCGCTGTAGATATCACATGTCACCATTTTCCGTAACTGAGAGAAAAAACCCGGCTCCGTCTAGAAGAGAAATTGAGATATCCAAAGTACTAAAGGAAGCACTTCAACCCGCCTTAATCTTGAAAGACTTTCCAAGGACAGTAATTGATGTCTTTGTGGAGGTTCTTCAGGCTGATGGCGGTTCTAGATGTGCTGCACTTGATGCAGCAGCAGTAGCATTAGCAGATGCAGGCATACCGATGAGAGATTTAGTCTCTGCATGTGCTGCAGGTAAAGTGGCAGACAGAATAGTGTTAGATGTTAACAATGAAGAAGATCAAGAAGGACAAGCAGACATGCCAGTAGCAATAATGCCAAATGCAGACAAAGTCACTCTTATGCAACTTGATGGAATTTTAACACCAGAGGAATACAAAACATGCTTGCAAACTGCAATTAGTGGTTGCAAGACTGTCTATGAAGTTCAAAGAAGGGCTCTGGTTGAAAAATACTTTGAAAGTGGGGAGAAATAAAATTGGGTTCTGCAATACTTGATCAATTGAGATTAGATAAAATCTTGGGCTTGCTAAAACAAGGAAAAAGGCTAGACGGCAGGGCTCTTGATGAACAACGACCACTAATCATAGAAACAGGAGTAATTCCAAAAGCAAATGGTTCTGCTAGGGTGAAACTAGGAAATACTGAAGTTATTACAGGAGTTAAGGTTCAACCTGACAAACCGTTTCCTGACTTGGGTGATAAAGGAATACTCATCTGTACTGCTGAGATTCTTCCACTTGCAGATCCTCATGTAGAGCCTGGGCCTCCAACTGAGGAAGTGATCGAGCTTGCCAGAGTTGTAGATAGAGGCATAAGAGAAACTGAAATGATTGATCTACACCAACTCGTTTTGATTGAAAATAAATCTGTTGTAGGTATATTCATTGACAGTAGTGTCATTGATTCAGCTGGAAATCTTTTTGATGCTTGTTCATATGCTTCAGTAGCAGCAATTCTTTCCTCCACTATTCCAAAATACGAAATCAAAAATGAAGCGCCCGTCCTAGTTGAAGGAATTACATCAAAACCTCCAATCCAGACATTACCAGTATCAGTCACTATGGCAAGAATTGGTGATTACATAATTGTGGATCCAAGTAAGGAAGAAGAAATGTGTATGGATGCAAGAATTACTATCACCACAAACTCGGCAGGTAATATTTGTGCATTACAGAAAGGGGGAAACGATGGATTCTCAGTGGATCAACTTCTCAAGTGTTCTGAAATTGCACTTTCTGTGGGAACAAAAGTAAGGAAGAAGTTAGAGCAGTTGAAATAATATGGCAAAAGGTAAAGGCGCTTCGCTAAAGGGTCTAGGTCAAAAATATGGATTAAAACCACGCAAAAAGTTTACTGCAGTACACAGACTACTGAAAACCAAGCGAAGATGCCCAGATTGTGGTTCAATTCGGTTTGGTAGAGAGGCAGTTGGTATATGGAAATGTAAAAAATGTGGTTTCAAGATAGCAGGCATGGCTTATGACGTCAAACTATAGCGCAAAGATCGAAATTTCTGCTGGTAAAAAAAACAAGGCAATTTTCAAGTCGTTAGAAACTGATAATAAATTCTACAGTGAAAACCCAACCCAGACAAATATGTCGCTTGGCAAGAATATTAAAATTCTAATTGATACCCAAGAACTTTCACACCTTAGAGCCAACTTGAATTCTACATTACGACTTGTTCAAACAAGTAACGATGCGATAGAATCGGTAAAAATATAAGCAAAACAATTACTGGAACAGCATGTCTGCAGGCGAACAAATTCCTCCATGGTTGCAAGAACAAGTAGGTAGATTGCAACAATTACAACAGAATCTTCAATCAATCATGGTTCAAAAACAACACCTTGAGACAGAGCAACATGAAACAGAAAGAGCCCTTGAGGCACTAAAAAAGGCAAGTGACAGTGACGCTGTCTACAAAGCAGCAGGTTCAATTCTAGTTAAATCAACAAAGGTTACTCTAGTTTCAGAGCTTGAAGAAAAAAAAGAACTTGCAAATACTCGTCTGACAGTCTTAGCCAAGCAAGAAACTAGACTAAAGGAAAATCTCAAAGAGGCAGAAACAAAGATCAGAGAGATGTTACATGGACATTCTGCTCAGACCGGACAAAAGACAGATACCCCTAAATAAAATACTGACTGAATTTTAACGGTTTAATGAAGATAGAAGACCTGAGAATGGTAATTGACGAACGTGAGAAAAAGAGTGGCATTCCTGATCTTTTAAGAGAAATTGGAGTAAATGTAGAAATGACAAATCTTCCAATAGGGGATTATATTGTTGCATCTGAAACTGTAGTGGAAAGAAAAAGCATACCTGATTTTATTTCATCTGTTTTTGATGGCAGGTTATTTGACCAATGCAACAGGCTACGAGAGCACTTTGAGCATCCAGTCATAATTATAGAAGGCGATATAGATAAAATTGCACAAATTACGGAAAATCCTCTAGTTTTCTATGGCGCAGTTTCTGCTGTAGCATTGGATTTCAAAATACCGATTTTACCCACTCCGAATGCACCCAATACCGCTAAACTATTGGTTGCAATGTGTGCAAGACAAGAGAAGACTAAGGGACCATTTCTCAAAAAGATAAGAAAATCAGGAGATGTAAACCGTCAACAATTATCTGTTTTATGTAGCTTGCCTGGTGTCGGTGAAAAACTAGCGTCTAGAATGTTGGAAAAATTTGGTTCTCCAAATAATTCTCTTAACGCATCTACAATAGAACTTTCAAAAATTGAAGGAATGGGCGAATCACGCGCACAAAAGATACGAAAACTACTTGACGCAGAGATCAAGGCTAATAAAAAAACTAATCAGAAAACTTTGCATGATGTCTGATATGTCATAAAGTATCACTTACTGACCATGTTGGAAGAAGGCTATCATTTGACTGATCCACGTCTTAGTTTGCTTCCACAAACTGGACAAATTGAAACTTTGGAAAAACTTGATTTGCAACCAGGACAAAAATAAATCCAATTCATCTTGTCTGCTCCTTTTGTCATGACTGGTAAAACTTTCAAACTCATATGTTTTGCTACATTTGAAACAGCAAAATCATCTGTTATCAATTCTCCTCCTAGCTGTAAACATAATGCGATAATAGATATGTCTTCTTTGGAGAGATGCTGATAATCTCCGGTCTCTTCTGATTTTCTAAGCACCATATCAGTATATTTTCTCTCCGGCTCGATAATTTTCAGCCTGTTTGATCCTATGAGTACAGTTATTGCATCTTGATCTTTTTTGATATGTTTGACTTCTTCAAAAACTAGTGGTGTGGTATAGCTAACGTCTTGTGATGAAAACGGTATGCCTGCATAGAACGAAGTGGCATCTAAAATTCTAAAAGCCAAGCTTACTCATCTGTCTGAGACCTCTTTTCTTCAGTCTTACAAAAACTGCTTGTTTTTTGTACTTTCTAATTGTGATCATCTCATCAAATCTTGCAGGCTTGATCACCTGAGCGTCCATGATTATGTTGGAATCATGGCTGCTTATTATCTCGATTTTTTCATCCGGAACAACTATTGATGGTAGCTTGTTGACTGGTGCCACTGGAGTTATTATCTGGACATCCAAACTTTCATGCAGAATTGGACCTCCCAAAGAATATGAATGCCCAGTTGAACCGCTTGGAGTTGAAATTATCACTCCATCCATTCTTTGCGTAACAGTATCGTTTTGGAATCTTATCTCAAAAAGTGACGTCTTGGTTAGATTTTGTCTGTTAATGTATATCTCATTGAGTGCAGGGGGAAATTCCTGACCTGCGCAAGAAGCAATTACCCTGGTTCTCTTATCGAGAAATATGTTACCAGAAATTATCTGCTCTATAGCAGTATCAATTTCTAGCATGGTTATTTCTGATAATATTCCTCTGTTACCGCCAACATTAATAGCCAAATTAGGAGTCTCGTTTTCTAAATATCTGAATGTACGAAGAGTAGTACCATCGCCACCAAATGTAATTGTAAGATCAAGCTTTGTTGTTTTAAGTTCCTCCAAATCACTTACTTTCTTGGCTCCTTCTACCTCAACTGGAGAAACTGTATGAACTCTAATTTTTTTACCAAGTAGTTTCTTAGCTACTTTCTTTGCCGCATCTTCTGCGTCCCTTGAACCTACCTTACTAACAACTGCTACATTATTGAGTTCCAAACAAGATTACTATTTCAATTTCGCTTAAAAAGCATATGATAAGTATAAAATATTAAGAACCATCTAATGTATCTCAATTGGAAGGTAGTATGAATTACGCACATCCTGAAGTTTTAACAGACACTGAAACCGTTGCAAAAAACCTAAGTAATAACTCGATTAGGATTGTTGAAGTTGACTATGATCCGGAAAATGCCTACAGACAAGGACATATTCAAAATGCTAGTCTGATCTGGTGGAAACGAGACATTAACGATCCTATGACACGAGATATAGTTACCAAATCGCAATTTGAAGAATTAATGTCAAGAAATGGGATAACGCCAGACTCTGAAGTGATTCTTTATGGAGATTTCAACAACTGGTTTGCAGCTTTTGTTTTTTGGATATTCAAGTATTATGGACACGAAAAAGTAAAGATCATGAATGGTGGTAGAAAAAAATGGGAAATAGAGAAAAGAGAATATACAAAAGAAGAACCGCAGATTCAAAAAACAAAATATGTGTCAAAACCACCTAACGAAGGATTACGAGCTTATCTGTTTGATGTGCGAAGATCTCTTGACAAAAAAGATTCTGTCCTAGTTGACGTACGTTCTCCAAAAGAATTTTCAGGCGAAATCACTGCCCCTCCAGAGTACCCTATGGAACACGCTCAGAGAGGAGGACATATTCCTGGAGCACACAACATTCCGTGGGCTTCAGCAGTAAATGATACTGATGGCACGTTCAAAGCTGTTGAAGAATTACAAAAGAATTATGAAACCAAGGGCATCACATCTGATAAAGATGTAATTTGTTACTGTAGAATAGGAGAGCGATCGTCTCATTCTTGGTTTGTCCTAAAATATCTGCTGGGATATCCACAAGTTAGAAACTATGATGGCTCTTGGACTGAATGGGGTAATATGATTGGAAACCCAATCGAAAAATAATGAATTAGATCAGGAACTTCCTGTACTAAAAAAAGGCATATTTTATGCAATAAGGGATGGCTCTGGAGATCTTATCATGGAAGACAAAACCAAGAGAGGGCTTACAGTGCAAGAACGATCAATAGATGAAAAATACAATGTAATCTCAGAAAAAGGCATGATCTATGATATGGATGGAATAGGTCACAAAGTAGGAATTCGATGGTTCTTTCCAAAAGATAAGTATGTCTTTGAAAATGTATTAGAGCATGCCAACGCGATGGAAGAAAGATATAGAAAGATTCGTGAAGAGACTTGTCCAGACTACTGAGAAGGGTTTTTAAAGACTTTTTCTAATAATTATAATGTGTCACTGCTTCTAAAAGATAAAGTATACACGGTTCAATCTGCCACTTCAAAGAGAGGGATCTATCCATTACATAGTTACAAACTAGGCCTTTATCGTCTGCCCATAAAACTGGAGGACAAGTACGAAATAGATTCTATTGTTAGTGGTTTTAAGAAAATCTTTACCATGGATCAATTTGCTGATAGAGTTTATGCTACATATCGCTGGAAAGAGGAAAGCACGCCTGATCCAGATGATAGGGGGTACAAGCAAATTGAGCTTGAAGTTCAAGTTGAAATTGTAACCGGAGAGGTAGTTGACATGATATATCAGATCTATCCAGTTGAAAAATACGGTGACGGTCTATGGGTAAAAAATTATCGAAGGAAAGCCGATGCAAATGCCAAGATGATGATTGATACTATATTGCGTAACAGTGTTCTTGCCGACAAGATGGTTGAACATATTGTCAAAGCTAAACAAGTAGAACAAGAAGCTGCTCTCAAAGAACTGGAAGAGATGACACCATTGGCACAGATAGTTCCAAATGCCAAACCCAAACCAAAGCCAGCAGCTCCTCCACCAGGACAGGAAACACAACAAGAAGTAGAAATTGAGACCCCGTCTGGAGCAAAACCAGGTCCAATAGATGTGGAGTTTAAGAAGAAGCTAAAGGTGAGCGAGACATTCACGGCCCCATCCAGTGGCGGTAAGATAAAGATCTTTGGCCCGAGAAAAGGAAATGAAGTATTGGGCATATGGGGCGAGTTCGTCTCAGTTGACTTTGATATATGTGTGGGTGACGGTGCTTGCATCGATGCATGCCCTGTTAAAGTTTACGAATGGGCAGAGTTTGCGGGAAATCCATCATCTGACAAAAAACCCCTGATGTCAAGAGAGACTGACTGTATATTCTGCTTGGCTTGCGAGAATGTCTGCCCTGTGCAAGCAATTAAGATCTCAAAAAAAGGTTAGAAAATAACGGTAGGTCTATTAGGACTTGTGAGTTGAAAGACTCCAAATGCTGATACATACTCTGCCGACTCCTTTAACACAATTCCTGTGGAATCTCTTCATCATAATAGCCCTTGTAATAACTCTGTATACATGTAATTTCTATTATCTTGTCTTTTTGGCACGAAAAACAAAGAAAACAAAATCTATCGAACTAAAAGAAACTCCTACCGTAACAATCCAACTTCCAATTTATAATGAAAAATATGTAGCGGCAAGACTCGTAAATGCAGTTTGCGCACAAGATTATCCAAAAGAGAAAATGTGTATCCAAATATTGGACGATTCTGATGATGACACATTTGATATTTTGGAGGGCTTGGTAGCTGATTACAAAAAGAAAGGATTTGACATAATGCATGTAAGAAGAGGAAACCGAAAAGGGTACAAGGCAGGAGCACTTCGTCATGCAATGAATTTTGCAAAGGGTGATTTTGTTGCTATATTTGATGCAGACTTTATTCCACCTTCGTGGTTCCTAAAAAAAGCACTCTCATACTTTTGCAAGCCAGAGATAGGTCTAATTCAATGCAGATGGGGTCATGTTAATGAAAAATATTCAGCCCTAACTATGGCTCAAGCATTAAGTCTAGATTTTCATTTTCTCATAGAACAAAAGGCAAAAAGCAATTCTCATCTGTTTATGAATTTTAATGGGACTGCTGGTGTATGGAGAAGAGAATGTATTGAAGATGCAGGGGGGTGGCATACTGCAACACTGGTAGAAGATCTGGATCTTAGCTATAGAGCTCAGATGAAAGGTTGGAAGTGTGTGTTCATACCTGACATAGTAGTTGATGCAGAGCTTCCTGTGCAGATGAATGCGGCAAAGAGACAACAGTTCAGATGGGCAAAAGGATCAATCCAATGTGCTATAAAATTACTGGGTGATGTTGCAATAAAGAGAATACCTATTGACACAAAGATCCAAGCCTTTGTTCAGCTTACAAGACACATAGCATTTCCGTTAATGTTAATGCAATTCTTAATTCTACCAATATTGCTTGCCTCAAAAATTAATCTTTACATAGTAAGTGGATTACCTGCTCTCACCATACTGGCATATCTTGCTATGGGCCCGCTCGTGTATGTTATGATAATTCGTGATATGTATCACGCAAGTTGGAAGTCAAAAGCGCTGTCCTATTTCTACATGCTTTTTTATTCTGCAGGTATGTCAGTGAATAATACTGTAGCAGTCTTTGATGCGCTATTTGGAAAGAAAAATGAATTTTTACGTACTCCAAAGTTTGGAATAGTAAAGAAGAGTGATGATTGGAGAGACAAGGCATATGCACTACCTTTTACAAAAACTACATTGCTTGAGCTATTCTTTGGCATCTATGGAGTTATAGGAATATTCATTGCGATCTTCTCGGAAAATCCTATCTTTACTCCAATAATTGGAATTCAGACCATAGGGTTTTTCTATATTGCATATCTTAGCATATCACATTCAACATCCAGAAAAACCAAATCAAGAAATATACCTGTTAGAACAGGTAATCAAAGAATGGCAAGTACGTATTACAAGTTTGCAATGGGAGGAATCATGGGACTTATACTCTTGGGAGTGGTTATGGCTTTTGAGGAATATAGTACTACAATATACCCGCTTGACCAATCTAGAGGACTTTTGATACGAATTCAGGCTACATCAGATCCTCAAACTATTCATAATGATCTGAAAGATGTAATGACGCTTCTTCCAACACACGGAAATCCTGTATGGATATTTCCTACCGATGACACCGATTTTGGCTTGATGCAAGGAGATCTGCAGACTATGTTAGGAACTGTAGATAAGGTTGCAAGCACGTCCCCAGACAGTGCGGCATTTCATACTGGTATGTTGAATATTCATTCACAAGCCACCACGATTGTATTCAACCTACTTGATGCCACTCCGTACATGTATGTGAGCATATCAAACATGTTATTTGGCTGCATATGGGTTGCTGTGATAATTGGAATATTTGCAATGCTAAAGAGAAAAAGAGAACGTCTGAGAGCTTATGACCTAGAAGAATAATTAGGAAATATTTAGCTCGTGTCTTACTTCATCTACTGCTCTAATTCCAAATAGGTCACGAACTTGTTCCATTCTAAGTGATTCTTTCACCAAATCAACCCCGAGCTCACTTATCAGCATCCTAAATACATCAGTAAATCTAATCTCCCATCTATCCGAACAATCCAAAATCTTTGATGTGCACCATTGTTTCACTTCAAGAGGAAGAGGCATCTTTGTTTCGGCCTCTATGGAAAGCCTATCAAATAGATTTACTATATCGACAGTCTGGGATACCATTTTTTGTATGTCTTCTAACGTTCCATATTTTGATTCTGATCTCATGCGTATGTTGGACTGGAATTCAGAAAGGCGAAGTAACCCCATGACTTCTCTTGATGTATTTTGTGAGGTCTTGTGAGTTATACTTCTAATCTCATTTAACTGCTGAGAAATTTCGTAGGTCTTTTTATTAAATTCAGATATGGAGGCAGAGTTTCTATTGAGTAATTCCGCAAAGTCTGACATCTTTTCCTCCATTTCCTCTGTCTTGCCTAGCACATTATCTTTGAAATTGCTAAATTCGGCATTTACATTTCTAATGTCATTACCTAATGCACCCAGAGAATCTGTTTTCTTTATCAAAGAATCAATTTCGGTGCCTACATTTCTAATCTGGGAATCAAGGCCCAAAATAGGTTCTGTCTTTGTGATAATTCTTTCAATCTCAGTTTTGAGACTGGACATACTTTCTTCAAGATGTGACATTTTTCCAGCCTTTTCAGAGATCTCTTTTGTATTTTTCTTTACTTCTTCAATCTCATTACGTAGGTCTGAGAGTAATTCTGTCTTGTTGGAAAATTCAGCCGTATTTTTCTTTACTTCTTCGATTTCGGAACCAATGTTTGATAATGATTCTGTCTTGCTTGCTACATTCTTTATCTCTTCGCGTATCTTTTCTGTCTTTTCTGATATGTGCATTATCATCTTGGTGTTATTCTTAGTAGAGTCTAGGTTATCTGCCAGACTCTGCATTAATTTGTTAGTGTCTGGAATGTTTTCTTGTTTTTGATTAATTTTGCTAACTTGATCTTGGAGGCGATTTATTTGATCATTGATTTTTTCTATGATGTTTGAATGAGCTTTTACTTGATTCATACCATGGAAGAGTCTCTGTGTATCTTCCTCGAGAATATTTATCTGTCTTGAACTTTTTTGAATTTGGTCTAACGAAGAATTAACTCCATCTATCATACTTTTTAACGAAATTAGTATTTTCTGATTTTCAACAAAAATCTTTGACATTGTTTTTACTTCTGATGCCAAGACTTTGGTTGCTTCAGAAATTGAGATCATCTTCTTGAGGACATCTACTGTAGGATCTTTGGTTGTTCCCTTGCTGCTACCTGATTGTTTTGTCTGTTTCACTTTAAATTACAATAACTATAGCCATTAAAAAAGTTCGGTTTTATGCCTAACTATACGTTAAAAACACTTTTTGTTTATAGGTATGACATTGGATAAGAGTCTTGTAAAATTTCACGCGGGGATAAAGAGTGAGGCTACTCATTATGTCTATGATAAAATATTAGACTTGTTTTTGAAATTTGTTAAAATTCAAAAAGCATCAGGGCTTTTACAACTGAAGGACTCTAATTTACAAGAGTTGATAGAAGATTGGGTAATACATCAGAGGTCTGTTGGCTTGAGGTTATCCACTGTAAGACATCGTATCTCTGCTTTGGAGTTGTTCTTTGCTATGAACGATCGTATCTTGAACTGGAAATAAATCAGAAAATACAATTTCACAAATTTTCAGCTTTGATATATCAGAAAGAACAGCTATCCCAGAATTTCCTTTCCTTCAAGTAGCGATATTTACGGCAGCTACAATGTCATCTATAACGGTTATGGTTTCTATGAAAAATCATAATTTGTTCAAACTTTAGTTATTCCAAGTAGACTAAATTTTTTGACACCAGATGATTGCAGTAGCAAAGTAACCCTTTTAAATCACAACTTGGGCGGTAAAAATTGTGAATAGAAGATTTTTAGCTATCTCTTTTCTAGTCTCATTGTTAATAACTTCAAGTGTTGCCATTTCAGGGGCATTTGCCCAAAGTGCATCAACTGATAATGATGAGGTCAACCG
>JBOGQT010000109.1:0-1716 GCA_050749105.1 Nitrosotalea sp.
ATAAAGAAGGACAAGAGCGATCTAATTGTAGGAATTGGTGGAGGCAGGTCTGTTGACATTGCAAAGATGATTGCCTTCAAGTTAAAGAAGCCATTTGTCAGCATTCCAACTTCGGCATCACATGATGGTATAGCCAGCCCATTTGTCTCTCTGCGTGGTGATAGGCCTTATTCTATTATCGCAACTGCACCGCTTGGAGTATTTGTAGATATAGAGATCCTAAAAAAGGCGCCACACAGGCTTATTGCAAGTGGTTGCGGGGATCTCATGGCCAAAGTAACTGCTGTACGAGACTGGGAGCTTGCAAGGGATAAGGTTGGAGAATATTTTGGCACTTATGCTGCAAATCTTGCATCAATGAGTGCTAAGATAGTAATTGATAACTCAAGAAATTTCAAGAAAAAACCCGACGTTAGAATGATTGTTGAGGCTTTGATAAGCTCAGGTGTTGCTGCATGTATTGCAGGTTCGAGTAGACCCTGTTCTGGCGCAGAACATTTGTTTTCACATGCAATAGATTACATTCAACCAGGAATTGGGCTGCATGGAGAAAAATGTGGAATTGGTGCCATATTGATTGCAAAGCTTCAGGGTCAAGATTGGAAGAAAATAATCCAGATGCTAAAAAATGTCGGAGCACCAACTACTGCAAAAGAGATTGGGCTTTCAGCTCAGGTTCTGGCAAGAGCACTTTCCATTGCACAGTCATTGAGGCAGGAAAGATATACGATATTAAGCGAGATAAAAATGACTGAAGAAAAAGCTATTGTTCTGGCAAAAAGTACCGGCGTTCTCTAGGCTACCTTTGGTTGTGCAGGTGTTGCTTCTGGAGCCTTTTGTTCCTCTGGCTTTTCCTGCGGCTTTGCCTTGGTGTATGTCTCTACAAGGTTAATTTTGTCAAGTTTTGTAACAAACTTGAATACTTCATTTGCTATTGATCGCTTTACTACCTGAAGGCCTTCCATCATCAATGCCTCGTCTGGTATGTTGATGTCAAGCTGTGTTCCTTTTATCTCAAAGTTCAGTTTGGATTCATCTAGTGGGAATCTCCTTTTGAGTAATCCCATGACCTTGTCCTGATCAGTATCAAGTGATTTTATTACATTGACATCATACAAAATAGTTTTACCTGCAAATCTATGATTGAAATCAACTTGGACTCGTCCTGAGCCGATGAATCTGATAATTCCAGTCCTGTCATCAAGTTCGATTGCATCTCCGACAGAAACCTTGTCTGCATCATCCCCTAGTTTTCGCAAAGGAATCATTCTTACCTTGGCTGGATCTCTTGTGCCAAATCCCTTCTCTGGTGGTACCTCTACTGTGAGCTTGTCGCCTGCAGTTGCTGCCAAGAGTGCGTCATCCAGTCCCTTGAGCACCCAAGACTCTCCTACTGACACAAGTCTTGGTTGGTACTTGACATTTGCATCAAAAATGTTGCTAGATTTTGCGTCAGCTTCTCTTGTGGTTTCAAAGACTTCGTTTGTGTCTTTTACCTTGGCAGTATAGTCTGCTAGAATTAAGGTGCCTTTTTGGAAAGCCAACGTCAACGATCCTTTTTGTTCCTAATATTAAGTTAACACGAAATTAGAGTGCTTTTAATTTCTCTTCAGCTACTTTGAGTGCTTCAGGATTTGTCTTGTATCCCATCATGTCAAGAGTTGAGTGAATTGCAGAAATAGTTCGCATTACATGATATTTGTTAACCTCTCCCAT
>JBOGQT010000110.1:0-27355 GCA_050749105.1 Nitrosotalea sp.
TTGAGGTCTTTGTTGTTGAGGTCTTTGTTGTTGAGGTCTTTGTTGTTGAGGTCTTTGTTGTTGAGGTCTTTGTTGTTGAGGTCTTTGTTGTTGAGGTCTTTGTTGTTGAGGTCTTTGTTGTTGATGGTTATTATCTTTTGAATTAGAAATTGGTCTCATCTTGCTCCACAATACATTCATTCTATCTCGATATCCTTCAGCATATTCAAGTTCAGAAGGTACAAGAGTTGCAGGATGTACAAATCCTTGGCTGCGAATTGCGATTGCTCTTTTTACAGCTATTTGACGAATATAATCCCAATCAACTGATGCAAATCCATCTACAGGTCCAACAAGTCTTCCATTATGCATGCTGAAGACTAGTGCAGATACTATAGGTATTGCATAATTGATGCTTGCAGGAGAATTCAACTTGACCGGCATCAATGGCATGTGATGACTTCCACGAGTATTACCAGCCACAAGGTGTGGATTACTGAACGCAGATCCTACCTCTTCTGTTGCTGGAAAATCCTTTTGAGTTCTAATGATACAAATTGGATCATCTTTGCCAACGTATTTTCCTGCGATGTTATGCAATCTATCAGTGGAAGCTGCTAAAATTGGCTGATTATCACGTGTGTACACACTTGAAATAACATATCTGCCAGGATACATCAGTGCAGCTTCAAGCGTGGGTTTATCTTGCCACATTTGAAGTTGAGCTATCCTACCTTTTTCCACATCCATCACGTTTATCTTCAATCCACTCGCCAAGTTCTGATTAACAATAAGTCCAGTATTACTCAATGTGTCGACAAACATTCGATAAAATGGATAGTTGAAAGCTCCAGGTTCAGTTTTGTCAGCAGCATAAATTGTAAAAGCTTCATTGGGCCTTTCTTCAAATGTCATTTCTGCTACTCCAGGTCCCATTCCTTTCACATTTCCAGAAAATGAGTCTTTTAGAAGATCTTGACCTGCACCATACAGTCCTTCGTTTTTAGCTACCATTGTTGCAGATTCAAAAGCCCTCCAAGCAAGTTGGTGGATCTCTTTGTTGTCAATTCCCCTAGTATGCGTCATAACAATATGAATGTCATCCCCACAATATCCGATGTAAGAATCGATCAAAAGCCCTTTTCCGTTTCGTATCATTTGAGGTTTTACAACATTTCTAACAGCATTTACAAGACCATCACTCGGTCTGGTATGTCCGCCAATACCGCCAACATCAGCTTTAATTACACTCACAGTGATTTTCATTGTTTCTAGTCATAAAATTCCTCGATTTATAGTATGTGAAAAATCAGATAAGCAAAAGGTAGGACTGCAAATTATTGAAAATTTACCAAAAACAATTTCAAAAAATCGAAATGGTAATAAAGCCCAAGTCTTCCAAGGTTCGGTATGAGCGCTGCAAGCAAAAAACCACACTTAAACATGATCGTTGTCGGTCACATCGACAATGGCAAGTCTACAACCATGGGACATTTCCTAATGGAACTTGGTCTGGTAGATGAGAGAACCATTGCTGCCCATGCTGCCGAGTCGGAAAAGACTGGCAAAGGTGATACTTTCAAGTACGCGTGGGTCATGGACAATATTAAAGACGAAAGAGAAAGAGGCATTACCATAGATTTAGCATTTCAAAAATTTGAGTCACCGAAGTACTTTTTCACATTGATCGACGCCCCTGGACATAGAGACTTTATCAAAAACATGATTACAGGAGCATCAGAAGCAGATTGTGCTGTATTGGTACTTTCTGCAAAAGAAGGTGAAACTGATACTGCAACTGCACCTGGAGGACAAGCCAGAGAACATGCATTCTTGCTTAGAACCTTGGGAGTAGGCCAGTTAGTAGTAGCTATTAACAAGATGGATGATAGTAATTATTCCGAACAAGCCTACAAAGTGGCAAAAGAAAAAGCTGAAAAACTACTCAAATCAGTAGGTTACAAGCTTGAACAGATTCCAATAATTCCAGTTTCAGGATGGAAAGGAGATAACTTGGTCAAGAAATCACCAAACCTGGCATGGTGGACTGGAAAAACATTGTATGAAGCATTTGATGAGTTTAAACTTCCCGATAAGCCAACCAACAAACCACTGAGAATCCCAGTACAAGATGTTTATACAATTACTGGAGTTGGAACAGTACCAGTAGGTCGAGTAGAAACTGGCGTTGCCAAACCTAACATGAAGATAGTCGTAATGCCATCAGGAGCTGCGGGAGAGATCAAGAGCATAGAAACACACCATACTCAGCTGGAACAGGCAGAACCTGGAGACAACATTGGATTTAACCTCAGAGGTATTGATAAGAAAGACATCAAGAGAGGAGATGTCATCGGATCACCAGATAATCCACCTAATGTTGCAAAAGAATTTAGAGCACAAATAATAGTCATTCATCATCCCACAGCTATTGCACCTGGCTATACGCCAGTAATGCATGCACATACAGCTCAAGTTGCAGCTACCATAGTCGCGTTTGAAGCCAAAATCAATCCACAGTCTGGTGCAATAGAAGAAAAGGATCCAAAGTTCTTGAAAGCAGGAGATTCGGCTATTGTTAGAATCAGACCAGTGCGACCATTACCAATTGAGACATTCCAAGAATTTCCAGAACTTGGAAGATTCGCCCTCAGAGACATGGGTGCAACAATTGCTGCAGGCATAGTAAAAGAGATCACTGAAAAGTTTACAAAATAGTGATCTAAATGACCCAGACAGCCCGGATAAAACTAACAAGCACGAGTTTACAAAGGCTGGATGGAGTATGTAGCGAAATAAAAGGCATAGGCGAGAAGACTGGTGTAAAAGTCAAAGGGCCGACACCATTACCTGTAAAAAGACTCAATGTAGTAACTCGCAAGTCCCCCTGTGGGCAAGGTACACATACATATGAAAAATGGGAAATGCGAATACATAGAAGAGTCATAGATCTTAGCGCAGATGACAGAGCAATAAGACAACTCATGAGAATCAAAATTCCAAATGACGTCTATATCGAGCTAACCCTCAAGTAATTATGTTAACCTTAAATTATAGGTAATTTTTTGATCAATCATGTCAGAGTCAACACAAGAAAATAACGTGCAAGAGAAACCATCTAGTTTTAGCGTGTTTTATGCATGTATGCGATGCGGTACACGCGTAAGCCAATCAGAACTGACACGACTTCCAGAAATAAAGTGTATTTGTGGCTTCAGAGTTTTTACCAAAGTAAGACCACCAGTAGTAAAGACAGTAAAAGCCTACTAACAATCTCTTTTCCCACTATAGGAATGAGCTCGCTGTAAATGGGTTCTCATCTCTTCCATGCTAGAAAAATAAAGATTACACGCTTTACAGTCATACAAGGAACTACTATGTGTAATTTGTTCGTGGTGCATTAATTCTTCTTGTTGACTAAATTTTTGGTCACATTTTTGACATTTGTATTTCTTGAAAAAGTTCATACCTATCCAAATTTTGCTTTTTGAGAATCCCAACACTCTCGACATAATTGTCCTTTAACAGACCATTTACTTTTTGGGTTGTATCGTATCATGCCAAGTTTTTTACCACAAATATTACAAAGTGACTTAGAACTTTTGTATTCCTCATCTTTTTTATCAAAACATGCCTTACAGAGTAGACCCTTCATATCCCATTGATATCTGGGCTCCCACAGGTCTGGGACGTCTTTTTCTATATCACAGATAACACAGTTTTGTCTCAAACTAAGTTCATAGAATTTCTGCATCTGGGTAACATAACAATCCCCACATAAAGGACCCTCAATCTGCCATTCGTTTTTTGGCTTGTGCTTGTGACTAATCTGTTTTTTACAAATTGCACAAATTGCAGATTTTTGTCCAAAGATACTCATATCTTCAAATGAATCAAATCCATTAAAAAAGATTGATGGACTAAACGCTGGAATGAAAAAGGAGAACTTATCGGATTCTTTTTTATAATTCGGCTAAAGTTTCCTCGATAAGTTGGCTTGTATCGAGCATTCCTTTCTGCTTTGCGATTTGCTCAATTTTACCATATTGTTCTGCAGTAAAGCAGACGGGCATAGAACGATCTTTCATGTATTCTTTAGAGGCTCGTGATTTTATATCCTTTTTGTTGATTTTCAGTGATCGTTAGAGTCGAGAATTTTTCTTTTCTTTATTCTTTGAAAACATACGCACGTTGACCACGCGTCTCTGGAGTATTCTCTATCCCTATCAAAACAAATTCTTTTTTACTGTCAAGAAGATTCTCACTTGGACTTCGCTTATTTTCATGAATCTCCTCATACTCCTCAAGTGAAATCTTTATTCTGTTGCCTATTTCTGCTTCTAGGTTCATATTTTTTACAATTTCTTTATATGCTGGCATTATTACTCCGCTGAAGACCATTGCACTACTGCCGCTTCCATATGAGCCAAATCCAAATCGCTTTCCCTCTAAATCTGTTCCTTTTTGAAATTCAAATTCAAGGCAGCTTCTGAAGCCCATGTATAGTGATGCGGTGTACAGGTTTCCAACCATTCTGGATGCAATCAATGAACTTGCAAGTTTTGAGTCATAAGCCTCTTGAAATTCTTCAGTTTGTGTGAATCGCTTTGTAAATTCATGATCTAGTGCCATAAATTCTTCATCGGCAAGAACTGATTCGATTGTACCGCGTGGGTCTTTTGGAGCCGGTTCATTCATTTGCATCTTTTCAATTATATTTTTCCAGTATGGCATGGTTCTCCATTCGTGTCTTAATAGATATGCAAGTGCTTTTTTACCCATGTTACTGTATGGAAGATGCATATTTATGAAATCAATATAGTCCAAGATTGTTTCTCCTTCTTTTAGCTTAATCAATCCTGTAGAGAGTGCTTTTTCCTTGTATGCCATCAATGCCTTTTTTACCTGAATCATGTAAAGCAGATTAGAATACTGTCCATTGACAATAGGAGTTTCTTTACCAAATGGCCTGTAAAAATCATATTCATTTTTTATCGAAGTAGATGTCACTTTAGGATCAAAAGTCATTATTCTTGGATTATCATTGAGTAACATTGCAACTGCGCCTGCACCCTGTGTATATTCACCACTAGAGCCGAGGTCATACTTGGCAATGTCTGAAACCACTACAATTGCATGTTTTCCTTCTGCTTCTCCAGCCCTGATCCAGTTTGAATTATCATATAGTGCGTATGAACCACTTACACATGCAAATTTGCATTCTATACCACCACAATGCTCAAAGGAATCATCACCGTAAACTTGTTCCAACATGCCAATAACATACGAATTCATGGCTTTTGATTCATCAAGTGAGGATTCGGTAGCAACATAAAGTCTTCCTATATCCTTTGGAGCTAGTTGGTTTCTTTCAATTATTCTCAAACATGCGTTTGCTGCCATACTGGCAGGATCTTGGTTAGTATCTACCATAGCCATTTTGGAAACGCCTAGTCCACGTTGAAGTTTATCTGGATCCATGCCACGAGCTTTTGCAAAATCTCGTGCGTCTACAAATAACCTTGGAATGTAGATGGCAATATCATCTATACCTGCGGCCAACAGCTAAACCTTCGGTGTAACAAATATAAGCATTTTGAGAGTCGAATTAGATCTCACATAATCATTATTTTTATTCATTTTTTTGCAAAAACAAGTGAAAAATATCTCAGGATTGCAGTTTAGACTTGAAAATCTCATCAAATACCGAATATGGCTGAGCCCCAACTACCTTCGTAACTGAGTTATCTGGACCTATGATAAAGAAATCAGGGGTTCCTGTTAGACCCAAATTATTGGCATCTGAAACACTACCTTGAACAACTGTAATGTATTTTGCCTGTGTCATGCACTGGTTAAATTGATCTTGATTTAGTCCCAATTGCTTAGCAAACTGTATCAGATTTGCAGCAGAGGCCCAACCAGTATTTTCACCTGACCAATTTGTATAAAGAGTGTCATGATATTCCCAGAACTTACCTTGTTCTTGAGCACAGTGTGCTGCATTAGCAGCAGTAACAGAGTCTTGTCCTATGATAGTAAAGTCTTTGAAATACATTTTGACTTTACCGGTATCAACATAATTCTTCACTATGTCAGATTCTGTATTGTGAAAAAAGTTATTACAGTAAAAACATTGATAGTCTCCAAACTCTATCATTGTTATTGGAGCGTCATTAGAACCTAGTACCGGGGATGAATTCCCAGTTATAATATCAAGACCCACTTTTTGACTAGCATTCTGTATATTTTGTGTCGTAGTTTCTGATGAGGGTATTTTCATCATAACTCCCTGACCATAGAATAGAAAGATTACAACGATTACAGATATCATAATGCCAACACCAATTCCAAGTGATGGCATGTGAATCTTCAACGACGTTACCAATATTCAAAGTCTATTTAGTTCTTGTCAAGAGTATCTAAATAAGAGGGAATCATGTTCATAAAAATATGAAACGTGTTTTTGTAAATGGGTATGGATCTATAGGAAGTAGAATTGCACAATTCATAATAGATGACAAAGATATCGAAGTAGTTGGAGTAGGAAAGTATTCGCCAGACGAAAAGGTCTCAGATGCAATATCAAGGGGTTTCAAGGTTTATGTTCCAAAAAATAAGAGGGATAATTTTAAAAACTTTAAGATTTCTGGAGCTATAGAAGATGCGATTTCAAACTGCGATCTAGTAATAGATGCATCTCCTGGAGGGATAGGATATGAAAATAAGAAGACGCTTTATGAGCCCATAAACGCACGAGTCATCTTTCAGGGAGGTGAAAAAATCACCGGAGAAAAAGCTGTGTCACAATTTATCTTCAATTCCAGGGTAAACTATGACAAAGTATTTGATAAACAATTTGTAATGCAAGGAAGCTGTAACGTTACTGGAATGGGAAGAATCATCCAGCCTTTAAAAGAGAAATATGGCAACAAGATAAAAAGATTAGATGCTACTCTGCTTCGAAGATGGGCAGATTTGGAAGACTCAAAAACAGAAGTAAAAGATTCCGTAGAATGGACTCCTAACCATCATCATGATGAAGATGTAAAAAGTTACATGGGTACTGATACGCCTCTATTTATCCGAGTCTTCAAGGTTCCCACAAGACAAATGCATGTTCACCTGATGGACATACGATTTAACGGTAAAGCACCTAGCATATCTGAAATAATTGATCTTTACAAAAATGAATATGGAGTAGCAACACTGTACGGTGTAAAAGGAACAAAAGATATTCGAGACTATGCAGAATCAATCAAATTTAGTTTCAAAGACACCAACATGATCCACATACATGCAGATCTTACAGAGGTTCAGGACGATGTGGTAAAAATAACATATTCTGATGATCAGACCGGGATTGTAGTGCCAGAAAATCATCTTCTTATGCAAGCCATGTTGTTTAAGAGAAAAAGAGAGGATGCATTCAAACATACTGAAGAATTATTTCACATGGAAGAAAAAAAACGAATTCTTGAAGCGCATTTTGGAAAATGATAATCTCATACGGTTTAAAAAGAACGATATGCAAACCATTGCAGATTAGATTCTAAGTTGGAGCCTACAGAAAAAAACAAAGAACTGAGCCATTATAACATATTAAACAAGGCTCAACTTGCGGCAAAACAGTCAGTAATCACACTTGCCGCAATAGGGATAGCCGAGTTAATTGTAACAATGTTTACTGGAAGTGTCACACTTACAGCAGACGGATTAGACTCACTTGCTGATTCTATGATCTCCTTCATAGTATGGTTTGGGATAAGCATGGTTAGAAAGCCCAAAAGCAGTTTATTCCCATTCGGATATCGTAAGGTTGAGGTACTCGCTGCTTTTACTGCAGCTATCATAATTGTGGTTTTGGGTGCTCTCATATCATATCATGCAATTGGAGCTCTATCTAATCACGTATACACACGCTATCCAGAGATAACCATGATCACACTGGTTTCAGCTGGTGGCATATCATTACACCGTGCATTTCTAATAAGGAAAGTTGCCTTTGAATCCAATCTCATCTCCCTTAAACTTGACGCTAGGAATTCAATTAAGGATAGCACTGCATCTTTTGTAGGATTTGCCAGTGTATTTGTTGGTACGTATACAAGCTTCAAGTTCATGGATGCAATAGGAGGCATAATAATTGCCGGATACATATTTTTAATGGCATATACTGCAATTCGAGAATCAACACTTGTTTTGGTCGATGCAGTAGACAATCCACAAATGACAGATAACATAAGAGATTTCATATTTTCAAAATTTAAAGTTAAAACAAAAGAGATCTTTTTACAACCTGTTAGTAAAGAGTTTAACGCAGAGATCCATGTCTTCCTACCAAATGAAACTAGACTTGATGAAACAAATAGAATCATTAAAACAATAGCGATAGATGTAAAAAATGAGATGCATCTAGCCAGAGTTATCATAATACCAGAACCTGAACAGGGCTAAGATCTAGGTGGATTGGAGAATTTGTTTTGTGAGTTTTTATGATAGTCAACAGATATGTTAGAATCCTTCTGCCTTCCAGTTAGAATTCCTACTATAGTATCATCTTTTTTTATTATTCCTTCATGCATTAGTTTTTTGATTCCAGCCGGCACAGCACCTGAAGCCATTTCGCAGTCAAATCCGTTTAGACCAACTAGTGCCATTCCATCTAACATTTCACTATCAGAAACTTGTGTCACCACGCCATTTGTAAACTCTAATGCTCGAAGTCCCTTTAAGATATTGGCAGGTTTTGCAATCTGAATTGCAGTTGCCTTGGTCTTTGGCCTTATTCCTTTTTCATCCATGAATTCATAGTATTTTCTTATCAAATTTGTATCTGGTTTTCCCTTATTCCATCGTAACTCGGTTTCTTCAAATTTTCCGTTGTAAAGTGTATAGAAAGTATTTGCACCTTCTGAATTGACAACTGCAATACGTGGAATTTTTTTGATCCATCCCCACTCATATAACTCCATCAAGCTTTTTCCACAGCTTGATGTGTTACCAAGTGCCCCTCCAGGATATACAATCCAATCAGGAGCGTTCCAATCAAGTGATTCGAGTGCTCTAAATACAATTGTTTTTTGTCCTTCAATTCTAAATGGGTTTACAGAATTAACAGTGTAACCTCCTACCTCACTAGCTTGTTTAAGTGAAGTTGAAAGCGCGTCATCAAAGTTACCCTTGATTTCTATCACTTGAGCCCCAAACTGAAAAGCTTGACTCAGTTTTCCTGGAGCTACTTCACCTGCTGGTATGTATACATCACACTCCATATTCTCGTTTGCGGCATACATGGCAGCAGACGCAGATGTGTTTCCAGTTGAGGCACAAATTATTTTTTTTATGTTAACAAGCTTTGCATGTGTTACTGCTGTAGTCATTCCATTGTCTTTAAAAGATCCGCTTGGATTGTATCCCTCTGGTTGAAGCCACATATTTTGCACTCCTACATAATCAGAAACTTTGGACATGTGATATGGTTTTGACAGTCTTCCCTCTGCACCATCAAGTGATACTAGATATTTTGAACACTCGTCAACATTTTCAGTATCAATCTGGCAAAAATTCAACAGTTCGCGAAATCTCCAGACTCCACTTTCATTAAATATGTTATTCGCATGGTTTCTTCGTTTGTAAAAAACTTCTTTCAATGAAGAAGGAGGTTTTGATCTATATTTGATATCCAAAAGATGGCCACGTTCACATTCTATACGAATATCTGTTACTGGATATTCCAAACCACAAGTTGGTTCTATACATTTTTGGAATGTTTCGGAGAGCATATAAAAAATTTAGATGGTACTTATTTAAAGATACAGAACTCTAACTATCAACCAATTAACCATCTATTTATGAAAATTCAGTCCAGAACATAGAATAACAAGTCTATAACCATCACATATCCATCAACATAAATGTCATGTCAATAGATGAATCCTCATTGAGGATAACTACCGCATCCTATGGGATTGCCATTGTCATAATCTCTGCAATAATGCATTATCTGGCACAGCCAGGAATTGAGAGTTGTAATTCAATGTCTGGAATTGTCTTATCATACACGTCACAAGACTATTCCGAAGGTTGTCAAATCTTGTCAAACATACAAACCGGATCCATGTTTACTGGAATCATTGGTGCCGCGGTAATAATATTCGGCATATTACAAAAACCCAAAAATTAAATGAGTTATTTTTTAGGACCAGAGCGCATATGAAAGTTTATGCAGCATTTACATTCTTTTGAAATGCAATCTTCTTCAGATACATGACCGCATATACCGCATTCACAATGAGTTTGCATGTGTTTTCTGAATATCTATAACATTTAACCAATATGAGGGTTATTTTCTGATTAGACGCTCAACTTGAGCTATTTTTTGGATTTTTTATGTTTTGTAACTGTCTTGCTTTTTTCACTTTTTGCTTTTTCTTCTGCATGTTTAGCTTTTGCTTCCTCGGTTTCCTTACTTTTTTCATCCACAGCCTTCATGACAGCTTGAATCAATGCATCTAAATCACTATCTGATACCGCAGGTTCAACTGCACTCGCTATTTGGTTTATGGTATCAGATATTGCAGAGCTGACCTCTTCAAAGCTTTCTGGATCTTCATATGCTGCATTATAAAGAGCCTTTAGTCTTCTCACGTCTGCCAGTAGCTGATCAGTCAGTGTTAGACGATATTTTTTGCCATTTAGTGTTATTTCCTGACTTATCATGCATGGACTCTCTTCATTCTACTTTCATAAAGTTTTCTGTAAGGAAAATCTAGTGTAGATCCCTAAAGACCAGGTGGAAATTGATAAATTGCAGGTATGACAGATGGTCGGTCTCCATAAACGACTGTAATTTCATCATGCGATTTTATCACAGTATCATTCAGATTCGAAGTCATTTGTTGACCATTCATGTAAATTGTTGGAGTTCCATGAGATGGAAGACTACTACCTGTAGCCTTCCATATGTCAAACAATTGATTTAATGTGAATTGTTCATCATTGGGGGTCTCAATATGTATAATTCCAGTAGTATCGCTTGTATTAATCCAATATAGGCAGGTATTATTTACAACTCCAATTTTTTCAGGAACAACGTATGGTTGACCATCTATAAAGACATTCAAGTGTGCATTGATATGAAAATTATCATATCTGGCATCATCGCACATGATGCCGTCTATGATCGCGGCTTGACTAGAGCTGACAGGTGTCTGATTTAACACGTAGACAACAACTACAAGTGTAGCAACTACTGCTATAATTATCGCAATTGCAATTATTGTATTTTTATCATTACGTTTTTCCTTTTCAAAATCAATTTTCACACTTTTTTTCTTTGTTTTTTTGACCATCTTTCATCATATTTTTTAATTTGTAATATTTGCCTGATCAATATGCTCATTTTAATCATCGGATTTAAAATATTGTTCAAATATACGGTTAACTGAAATAATTATTCAATGAGATAACCTAATATTATTTAAACAATAAAACAACTGGCAAAATTTTTCTGTAAATTGTATTTTATCTGGTACAAACAAGGCAGATTAGTATTTGGAGAAAGCCAAGTATTAATAATTATAACCAATGAATTGAATATTACGTAGAGACAACAACATGGATAGTACGAATGCACAACAAGCCCAACGACTTTTTGTAACAGGCCTAAGCCTGATTACATCACATGGTCCACATGGAGAAAACGTCATGGCTGCAGAATGGACTATGCAGATTTCATATGAACCAATGTTAATTGCAGTGTTTATTCATGAAGGATCCAGTACATTAGAAAATATCAAAAAAACAAGACAGTTTGGAGTCAATGTGGCATCAGAAGAACAAGCTACTTTGGTCAGTATTGCTGGCGGATATTCTAAAAAAGAGGTCGATAAATTAAAAGTCCATAATTCGTTTCAAATACAGTCGAACAAAAGACATCCTCCATTAATTGCTGGGTGCATTGTCAATGCAGAATGTAAAGTATCTACAATTAAAAAAATAGGCGACCACACAATGGTTGTGGGTAAAGTGATATCAATAAGATATGACAAAACAAAGAAACCTCTAGTATACCATTCTAACAGATATTTTAGAATTGGTCACATGGTAGAACCGGTAAGAGATAAAATCATAGTTAACAAAAAAACATTTGACATGTTTCATAAGGCAAGTCAAAGTAAGTTTATTCTAAAATGTGTTGGCGCACTTGTAAGATCAAAAAATAAAATTTTAATTCTCAATAATCGTATGGAACAAAATTCTATCAAAACTATACCACATATTCAGCCTAAAAGAGGCAAAGACAATATGAAAGAACTTGAGAATCATCTTGAAAACCTAAAATTGAATATAGTATTGAGAGATGAACCTAAATTGAAGCGATTACTCATAAAAAATAAAAATAGAATTCAAAGAATTAATTTTGTATTATTTGATGGAACGCTAAAAAATGAACATGGATATTTGGATTGGAAGATTGCCAAAGAGGATTCTTTTTTAAAGTTTCTAATCAAATGATGATGTAATCTAATGCTACAGCATCACCGAGCAATGAGGCATGTCTAGTATTAAGAATGTATCCATTTTTGATATCAGTTGTTTGTACCCATCTATTAGTAGAGCTATAGTGACGTTTTTCTTTCAGTTCCTTTTCAATTTCTTGTAGATCAAATTCACCTTCTTCCACCTGCTGTGTCCTAATGTGTTTTATTGTAACTAGGATCTTCTTTACTTTTACTCTTACACCAAATCTCCATACGTGATCAGACGTATCATCTTGTACTTCTAAAAGTTTCAACTTGATTTCTTTTGTACCAAGGGCATCGTGACTTACTAGACTTCGTTCGTCGACAAAATCTTCAAAACTCATTATTTTAATTATTATCCAATGCCATTAAAGAAGTTATTGGATCTTTTTGATTTTGATATCACGATTTGATGTCCAGAACATACCGCCTATGTGTAAAAAATACCATTATTTTTAACACGAAATGGCATGGAACAATCCTTTAGTGGTAATTGTTTTCTTTTTCCATCCAGAAGCGAATATGTCGCACCATCGTAAGTACATACAAAATTAGTAACAGGGTATGATTCGTCCCAAATTTTATAATATTCTCTTAATTCGCGATGTTCGTACTTTCCTGTACCAATCCTTTTCTTTGATGAGAATTTGAATGCGATTACCATCTTTCTTGTTTTATAAAGCTCAAACACATGAATCCATTTCAGGCATCGTAAGATTTGATCATATGGAACATGTAATGTGGTACTTGTACCAGATTTGGCCTCAATTGTGTAAATGATATTCTCTTTTGTGCTCACGGCAAGTACGTCCGGCAACCCAACACTTGGCGAACCCAGTCTGAATGCGTTCCAACCTTCCACTGAATTGAATCTCTTGACCAACGTATCTTCCCAATTGTATCCTCGTTGTCTCCTTGTTCTAGCTATTCTTTGATTTAATATCTTAATTGATTTGAACTTGTTATCTGGGACATTTTCAATTCCAAATTCTTGAACGCTTGGCTGTTTCATAGTTTTCACTATTACAGATTATCTCTTCAGTAATAGACTATATGGTAATTCTGATAATACCAAAGGACTATTTTCGTTAATCTTCCAATCATAGCAGTATCAAAGCACAGGTCAAAACACCAAACAAACCTCAGGATTAATATGTTGTAACAAGGACTCGATAACGTGTCATCACAAGATCCTATTACCTATTTAAAATACAAAGACTATGATGATCTCCTCAAGGTGATCCTATATTCATCACAATCCATGCTAGGAGCAGTTCCGCTCATTTACCACGTTAATCACGAGAATCAAAACATAATTTTTATTCAAACCGGTACAATTGGCGGCATAATAATACATTATCTCTTTATTTCTGAAACACCAAAAAAGAAATTCATAGAGTTAAAGCGTCTTACTGGCGATTTTACTTTTGTTGAAAAAATTGGTAGCGATAGCATGTCTCTTTACATTCCAATATTGGAATTAGAAAAAGCAACTCTTAGATTTCCATAAAGAACGAATCCAATGTAAACAGCGCTTTGTATAAATTAATTTTAAAATCTACCATGCTAGTTCCTTACATTTGTATTTTGTCGGTTTATTTATTTTAAATATTTTTTTGTATCTTGAATACGAATTTCTCATTACCGTCATAATCACATGTTTCTAAAATCAATTCTTGTCCTATTTGTAATTCGGATGATTTTTGAATCGTTCCGAGAAGTCGTATCTGTCCTTCCAACTCAACCATACAAAAACATTCATCTCCCTTACACGAATATTCCAGCAAAATGGCAGTTCTTGATATTTGTCGCCATACCACATTACCAAGGCATTTATTACAATATTCACTAGGAGGCCAAACTAGTTTTTTACATCTTAAACACTCACTACAGATGAGATTGTTGTTTTTTAGTTCTTGTTCAAATCTATTCATGATTTCAATATTAATACAGTAGATGATGTTGCAGCAGCAGACATGTTATGAACTAGAGCAGTTTTGACTCTCTCTATCTGCCTTTTACCAGATGTTCCTTGAAGTTGTTGATATGTTTCTATTGTTTGAGCTATACCAGTCGCACCTAATGGGTGACCAGTACCAATAAGCCCTCCCCTCGGATTAATTCTTACATCATTTGTTTCATACAAGTTTTTGATGTAAGTTGATCCTTTTCCTCGCTCTACAAGTTTCAAATCCTCTAGTGCCATAATTTCACATATACTAAAAGCATCATGTAATTCTGCCACATCGATGTCAGATGGAGAACTACGAGCCATCGCATATGCATCAGAAGATGCCAATGACGTACTTTGCATGGATGAAAGATCATTGTTTTTTGTAAATCCAGCGGAAATGGATTTCTGCCCAATACCTTTTATCCACACTGGATCTTCAGTGAATTTTTTAATTACATCTTCTGAAGCAAGTAAAATTGATGCTGCACCGTTACATGGCATTGAACAATCCAACCGCCTAACATTATCAGTGAGGTTTTCAGATCTCATAACTTCTTCAAGAGAATAAGGATGATCAAAATAAGAATATGGATTATTCAATGCGTTTCTGTGATTCTTGACTGAAACATATGCAAGGTCTTCCATAGTGGTACCATGTTTTTTCATATGAGAGCTTGTGAACAGAGACGACCAGTATATCGGATGCTTGTATTGTCCTCTAGATCTATCCCAATCCAATACACGCCCTGGACTATCACTTTTTTCTGCTCCCACTACTAAGGCAACATCTGCAAGTCCAGATGAAATATAGGCAAATGCAGATACAATACAGTTTGTTCCAGAATTGCACAAACTCTCTACAGAATGAGCAGTTTTTGGCGAGATTCCTGATAATTCTGAAACTATGTTAGCGAGGTATTTTTCATTAGCATTAGTAGAGGTTAGAACAACTTCCACATCTTTCTGAGTTAAATTCTTAGTGTTATCAAAAATAGGTTTTACCGATGCGAGCATAAGTGACTCTATAGAGATATCATTTTTTGTGAATTTGGTCATACCAGATGATGCAATACCTACTTTTTTCAAACCATATCACTCTCCAAAGTGGAAACAAGTAATTTGAAAGATTCAGCAACATCCCCAATTGGATTGAATTGAAGTATAGGCAAATCAATGCCTGCCCTGACAAATTGTTCTAATTTTCCATGTATTTCATCCGGAGATCCACATAATGCCAAAGAATTCATCATCGAATCAGAAACAAGTCTATAGTTTTCAGCAAATCCAGACTTTTTATATTCATCAAATATTGCTTTTGTTTCTCTTTCATATCCATTCTTTGCCAAGAATTCTCTGTAGATTTTTCCCGCTGACACATAAAATGCTATTGTTTTTTTTGCTCTCGTTATTGCTTTTTCTGGATCACTTGAAACACATGTTATCAATTGACATGCTACATTGATTTTCCTTTTATTTTGCATTTTCGTGATCACTTCTCTCATCTCATCTAAAGGTCTTAGATAGAATATAGCTCCATCACCTATCTCCCATGTTAACTCTACCATTTTCTGATTAATTGCAGCAAGATAAATTGGAATTTTATTTCTAACAGGTTTTATTAACAGACTAAAATTTCTAAGATGAAAAAATTCTCCATGGTAGCTAATTTTGTTTCCAGATAAAATCCGCCTTATTATCTCAACATATTCACGCATTCTTTGTAAAGGCCTTTCAAACTCTAGTCCATGCCAATCTTGAACAATTGTCTCACTGCTAGTTCCCAATCCAAGAATTAGCCTTCCATCAGAAAGTGTATCTATTGTTGCTGCATGCATTGCGACAAGCGACGGAGTACGCGAATAAATATTCATTATTGAGGATCCGAGTCTTGGCTTTTTTGCAATCTGTGTTATTGTTGATAGCATAGAACCGCATTCCATACCCCATGTTTCTGGAATCCATATTGAATCTGGGTTATGCCTTGACAAGATTTTTGAACATTCTATTACTTCCGGTATCGATAATAAAGATCCAAGACTAAATCCGAGTCTCAACACACATCACTATTGTAAGAAAGATGCATACTTGATTGATTGCATTTGGGTTGTACATTCCTCAATATCTTTATGTGAATCAATAGAATACCAAAATGGTTTGTTATATCTAGTTGCATGCAAATCTCCCATTCTAGCAAGTGTAGGAAAAGTAGTATTTTCCATGTTACCAGATTTCGGAAGTAAGTCAATAGTTTTATTTTGAAAATGGTATACTCCAGCATTCATCCAATAGTTAAATAATTCTGGTTTTTCCTCAAACTCTTCAACTTGTCCCGCATTAAGATGTACGATGCCAAAGGTGGTCCTTAATGGAATCACTGCAATTGAATTAGGTTTCTTCTTGAGCCTATTCAGGTCCAAATTAGTTATAACATCTCCATTTATTACAAAGAAATCTTCGTTGCCAATATACTTACGAGCTTTACGTATGGCACCTCCTGTGCCCAAAGGTGATTTTTCTATAGAAAAATGTATTTTTACGCCAAAATCTTTCGATTCTAAAAAATGAATTATCTGTTCAGACCGATAACCTGTACATATGACGAATTCGTAGATTCCAAATTTTTTAAGATATTTTATTTGCCACTCTATTATTGGTGTGCTATCTATTGGTACAAGCGGTTTTGGAAGGTAATCTGTTAGGGGCCTTAATCTCTTTCCCATTCCACCCGATAAAAGTACAGCCTTCACATACAAACATCACATAACTTGGAATTAAAAGATTTGGAAAACCATGAATGAAAATTTAATTGGTTTGTCGTGTTATTCTCGATTTGATTTCTACATAGTCAAGTTGTACGCACATATAAAATTTGTAAAATGATATTTTCAAACTAGGTTCAGTATTTAACAGTTAGATAATTATCAAAAGTATCTTTTGAAATGTTTAGATCTATGTTTCTGCTTTTTTTGTGTTTTCAGTTAGATAGTAATGCAGTTCAGTATAGCATTCTACACAATATTCTTGATCAACAGTATGTTCACAATCATACAGTTCCTTTACTTCTTGTCCACATTTTTCGCAAGTGTACATATTTCATTAAGGAATTACTCCTGTTTGAAGATTTAGTTTATTCGGTTAAAAATATGATTTAAGTGATAACAGATTTTCTTGATCTCTTAATTTTAAGACCGCCCAAAAATGCAATCACGATTCCTATACCTAACACGGGTCCAAAGTCTCGCATGGTTTGAGGATTCTGGGATGCATTTCCAGACATTGCCAAAATAACGCCCGTACCAACAATAATCATAGCCCCACCGATCATTATCAAGACTCCAAGCACACTAGACGGCTCCTTTCGCGTAATGAAAAAGGACGCAATTAGCATTGCAGATGGGATTATCCCAAATATAGAGCCCCTAGTCTTGTCATCCATCGGAAGAAAGCCGGTTTGCCCGCTTGAGCTTGATGTAGGACCTGCTACAATGACATCAGTGCCATAAATCGTCAGCAGGATTATTGATATTAGCGACATTATAATTGCAGATTTTAGAGCCATTATCTAGCTAACTTTGAAGAGGTAATAAACTTTCAACGTATAGTATTAATTAAAAAATATGCGATTTCCCTAATGCGCGACTTTAAAGAAACTGAAGATGATATCACCATGTACAAGTTGAACGATGAATCCAAAAGTAACATAGATCATATATGGAATTCCAGGTGTTACCCACGTATCTTTAGACGAACAAAATTCTGCATCATCTGCATTTTTTAATGAAAAATCAAGTTTACGTTGTGTCCCATCATATTTTTCTATCGAGAAACTAAATTTTGGATTTTTTGCACGATACCCCAGAAATAATGCAAGTATCTTATTACGCCTAGTTTCATTTTCCAAACCACCAAAAATATCTTCATGTTTTACTAGCGCTATTAGATTTCTTGAAATATTGAAAATAACTGGCACTATAGATAATATTACTGAATTTGTCAATACAGTAAACGGTGTGATCAATTCACCTGAAAACGAAAATTCAGGAACCAAGGCAGCAAGAACAATCAATCCAAATGCATCTGCGCCACCAAAAAAACCCAATCTCCAAATTATGATCACGGCAGGAGCTACGATTAGAGAAATGCCCACATTTGTGAGCATCTGCATCATATCAGATGTAAAGAAAATCAGGATAACTGATATTCCACCAAATATAACCCATAAAAAATCATTAATTTCTCTATTTTTCAGATCTGAGTAAGTAGCATAACCAAGCATGGACAAGGCTAAAATAATCCGTATGCTGTCGACAGTACCTTCCAACATCATTTACATTAGATGAATAGAACCTCAATAAATCAAGAGATCTCAAAATTATTCACAGAGTACCTGAAATATTTGAAGCTAGAATAACCACATATGCAAGTAAGATGAAAATAGAAAAGAAAGACATATTATTTGAAGATTCAAGTTTATCATAAAATACAATTAAGTTTCTATCGACTTTGATTAAGTAGCCATATCGTGAATTTTACTAGTACATGAAGACTTTTCATTAATTTCAATAATAGGCGACTAAAGTTCTGTAACTAGTCATTCACATCATCCGTGCAATAAGAAACATAAATTCATGATATTTACGATTTATGATAAGAAATATTCACTAATAACAAATCTGTAGGATGTTACATATTAAAAGGGAGGATCTAACAATTTTAGATTTATTTAAAATGAATTAATGATGTGCGGTTTACAGATAAACCCGCGACAGGAATCAAACCCATACTAATCTAAACCACTAACCATGTTTTACCTGTCACATCAAAAGATTATTTGATTGTAGTAAGAAAATGGCACGTATTTACATCATTCATCATATTACAATGGAAATCTTTTCTTGGCGCTAGCAAAAATAGTAGACATAGCCTGCGTTTTTACCATCTTTTAGAATTATTGAAGGTTAACGTTTGTTTATTTTGTACAAACATCTTCTCATATTCCTCATACGTTTGTAAACTAATGAGATGAATTCACTTTCATTTGATCATCAAGACAATTTCGTTCCCGAAGTCAAAAGAGATAGACGTCTGATTGGCTCGCTTGAATCGATCTTCTTATATACTTATAGCGATCAGATCGGATCCTCGATGATCGGCATGGAAAAGATCAGGTCTAGACATAAAAATATTGGATTTTTACCTAATTTTAATTGCCACAAAAATGATGTTCGTGTAACATGCGTAGAACAAGTCACAGTCATACCAACAGGAGCAATTACGATTTGAATGCAGAAGAACTAATTTCTGCACTACAGTATTTTGGCTTGGAGGATGACGACGCCAAGATTTACCTCGGATTGCTAAGAACAGGAGAGGTAACAGTCGGTAGTTTGTCCGCAAAATTAGATGTGGATAGAGGAAAAACATACAGGGCCCTGAATAAATTGAGAAATTTTGGGTTAATTACAACAACATTATCCAATCCCACAATATGTAAAGCAATAGGTCCACAAGAAGCACTAAAAAACATAATCCAGAAAAAACAAGATGAAATTGTAACAATGGAAAAGCTTTCAAGAGAACTCGTTATAAGCTTGGACGAATTAAAACGACCCACTCCAGCAACTGAAATATCTTCTTTCTCCATAATACAGGGACGATCAAATATCTATTCACGCATAGGCAAAATGATAACAGAATCCGAAGATATTGTGTATATCATCACAACTGTCGAAGATATCATGCGAATGTATCATACCGCCATACCTGAAAAGATAAAAGAACGCATCAAAAAAGGAGGTGAAGTAAGAATAGTAACCGAGATAGAAAACAAACAATCTATCCAGCTTGTCAACAGATTGGGAGCTAGCGAGATCAGACTCGGAAAGCTTCCTTCCAGAGGAAGAATTGTTGGAGAAAAAGACAAGCAGATCATAATGTCCGGATCAATGAAGGGTTCCATGGATCTAAATGATGATACAGATTCAATCGTACATACGAATTCCATAGAAATAGTCAATAACATTTTCAGTCTCTGTTCCCACCTATGGAAAAAGTCTAAACCCCTAGAATTGGCATATCAGTCAACCTGACTTGTTATTTTTTATAATCAATCTTAATTTTCTCTAATCTGAATATATAAAATCCGTTCAAAAAAACCATACAGCATCTTATATGAGAATTTTTCCTATCACAACATGTATTGAGAAGGTTATTGATAATAGTGATTCTTCTTGTCAGTCTAGCATCAGTTAAATCGTATGCAGAAGATACATCTACTTTCGGAGTTAGACTCATACCAAACAAGATGATTGAAAACTCGAATGGTACATTAGAAGTATATGCATTGTATAATGGACATATCGTTCCAACTAAAATTGAAAACATTATATCTTCATCTACAAACTCTAACATAATTCAGGTCATCGGTATTGAAGATAACGATACGAGTTTCATGACACATATAAAAATTCAAGCAAACAATCCCGGTACTGCAAGCATAACACTTGCTGCGCCAGGTTTCTCATCACAAGAATTTTCTATTACAGTATATGGAGACGAAGCTGCACCGACCACTTTGCTCATCAAAGCCACACCTTCAACATTTTCAATTAATGGACCAAAGACTGGTTATTTCTCCGTAGAACTTGTCAATAGCAACGGGCTTCCTGCAACTACAGAAACAGACATTCCAATTACTGTCGCCACAACTAACAATCAGATTATGAGTTTAGACGCATCTCAGATTACTATAAAGAGTGGTAACTATTATGCAGTAGGACAATTTGAAGTAGATCAGACTGGGTCAACCAAGATATTTGCAACAGCACCCTCGTTTCAATCTGTAAGTACCACAGTTACCGTAACCTCAACAAATACACCAACAATTCAAGCTTATGTATATCCAACAAAGATTAACAATTTTGCAACATCTAACGCCTACGTTGTAGCACAGCTAAAAGATAGTGTCAACAATGAAATGATAGCAAACGAAGATATCCCAATCTCAGTATTGATATCAAATGCAACAGCTACTGGTTTAGTAAATACCAGTCCTCAAGACCAACTCATAAGTGCCAATAGTCCATTAATTATAAAGAAAGGAGATTACGAGGGATACACTACCATTCAGGTAAAGGCCGGTTTGCATGGAACATTCAACATAGGCTTATCTGCACCAGCTGGATACCTTGTATCAAATCATACCGCTTCACCAACAGATTGTGCTGAAATTACAGGATGCGTAGTGCCTGCAGCCACTACGCTATTATCAACACCGGTACAATTGACAACTGTGCCAGCACAATTGTTAGATGATCAATCTGCAAAGCTAGATGTTTTACCCATATTAGCAACTGGAAATAATGAATTGATAGGAATAATGCATTTAGAGGATCCTTACGGTAAGCCCATTATTGCAAGCAAAGATCTTCAGATCGAGGTTGACTCTTCAGATCCAAACTATCTTTCAGTAAACCCAGTACATATGAGCCAAGGAGAAGCAGATGCACCAGTCTTTGGCAAAGTAGGAAATACGGCGCCACCACCGTCAACCACGCCAAGATTACCATCTTTATTGTCATTACATGTTATTACGTATAATGATACAATGGTGCCAGCTGCAATAAATGCATCTTCTGTAAATTCCCTCAAACTCGTTGCAGATTCGCTCATTCCAAAGCCGTTGAGTCAATCAAGTTTCCCTTTAGCGCTGTATCTAGTTGATTCATCAAATGCGGTGACACATTTCCCAAATGATTATAGCCCCACCATACTACCTAATGATTATTTTCACATTGAACCTAAAAAGATAACAAATGGTGATTCGATAGATCTTTTTAAGGTCAAATCTCTGAAAGACGGCTCTACGACACTTAATATAGTAACTGGAAGCTATCCAGCTAGTGTTTCATTAAGCTCTGTTAGTTCATCTCCAGCAATGATAGATTTAGACTATCCAGGTACTTTGCTTGCCAATTTCGACAACCTTATGGAAATGCAGGTTTTTGATTCAAATTCAAATCCAAGATATCCAGATGAAGATACCAATTTGAGATTAGTTTCAAGTAACGACTCGGTAATACTCCCCCCATCAAATATAACAATTTCTAAAGGTAGTTATTATTCTAACTTTGAGGTAACCCCAAAACTGCCTGGGAGTGCCACAATTTCAGTGATAGCAGACAATCTCCCACTTGCGACATACCAAGTCAAAGTAGATTCCATGTCGCCCATTATGACGATAAAATCTCCAAAAACTGTCCTTCCTGAAGAGACATTCTTTGCTAACATAACAGCTGAAAGATATGGTCAGCCTCTCTCAGGCTTGAATGTGAATTGGAGCGTATCTGGAGCAAGCATACAAAATTCTGACAAAATGACAAATCACGCCGGCGTTGCCAACATATCTCTCATGTCAAATTCCACAGGAGTAATTAGTATCGATTCTACAGTATCTGGCTTGGGATTTAACCCCTCAGAACTCAAAGATATGATCAAAATAAACTCGACACAAATTGTAGCAAATAGTACTAACACTACGTCTATTTCATCAATAGCGTCTCCTAATTTCAAGTCATTCAAAATCAATGGCATAGATCCTCTACCTTTTGCTGTGGTAGGAACAATAGCAGCTGGAGGAATCATGATGAAAAAGAAGAACATTCATTTGTTGAAAAAAAATGTGTCTGGTACAAATAACATAAAGAAGTAATGGTACACACAATGATTAATCATGGACGCGAAATTTAACTATAGTGTGTTTTAGGTAATTTTCCTGTTGGTACAATAAAATCAGACACAAGTCTGTTCGATGTGAACATACTAGAAAATATCATTCGTACTCCTCAATAGAAACTATGTTTCGCATAATCGCTGTAAATGAGGATACATTAGATTATGCAAGACATGAGTTGGAATGAATAGTGATTTTATGTTTAATTTAAAAAACAAACTATACAAAAATGACACGGTCAAGGAGATTCAAGAACACATATTATTCTCATCTTCAGAAAATCAAAAAAACTTACGTCTAAACGAGTGTACAATTGAGGACATATTACCACATTTACTGGTATGCTCTTCAATGGCCACCATAGAAAGTAAAGAGAAGGTATGGGTTGCCACTTCAATGCTTGTGAGATTTCTTGAAACTTTTACAAACAATTTGGTTGTAATGGAAAATGATGTTCCAGTTGGAATGCTTGGCGGATCAGAAGTCATCAAAGAGTTTATAAAAAATCCAAGTTATACCTTCTTTTCAGATCTGACAGTTCAGAACATAATGAATAGAAATCTGTACATTGCGTCTCCCACCACCAAAGTAAACGATTTGCTTAAAAAAATGCAACAGATACAGCGAGATTTTGCTTTGGTTCAGAATGAGGATGGAGAGTATTCTACTGTTTCAGCAAGACGTTTGTTAGAAGTCGGGGTTTTATGTGATACTAGTATGAAAGTTTCTGACATACCTCTCAAGTCAATTCCCACTTTTAATCGAGATGATACAATAGGTACGATCGTAATGCAAATGATTAAAAATGAAACAGAGATTCTGATACTTGAAAATACCCCTCAATTCGTTAATCCACAGACAATATTTGAAAAAATTGTGGCATTGAATTATCTTGAAGGCGTTAACAATTTCTTTGATTTGAAATCAACCGCGCTTAATCTAAAAAATGGAAAGATAATTTCTGAAAATACAACAATTCCAGACATGTGTAAAATTATGTTGGGTATGAAGTATTCTTTTGTTATAACACGGAATAATGTATTAACGCCATGGGATTTGATCATGGCACTAACTTAGGTGAATGAATTGTCAAAGAATAAGGAGTTGTCATAATAATTGCAAATAAATCAGCAATCATCAGATAAGAACAGATCCATCAAACAGTTAAAATTGCAACTATTAGCACTTACAAAAGAACTCAACAAGACAACAGAACAATTACAATTATTAGAACTCCATGACACAGACCTTCAATCAGATAATAATGATATTCACCCAGAAGAAATTGGCGAGCTAATTAGAAGGCAAAATAAGATTTCACATGAGATCATCACTATAAAAAAGAAAATACAAAAACTGAGTGCAAAAACCATATTAAAAGCAGAATTAGTGGTATTACCAATACTTGCAATTTTACTCTTTTATGGCATTAGCGATCACTATTTGACTAATACTACAGACACATACAATAATATAAAAACTCGATATCTGATAGAAAACCTTCAAGGACAAACAGATGTTGTTCACAAGTATTGGAACATCTCCAAAGGAACACCATTAACAGTTAGCATAATAAATCCTGATCAACTAAGTCAAGAAAAAATTGATGTTGTTAAAGATGCCATACTCTCAGCAGATACTATATACATAGATAATTCCTTACTAGGCAAGTCGCCATCAGATGGAAAATCAGAATACTTTAAGGGATGGAAAGGTGCGCTAAGTACAATACACAATACCGAATTCTATGTTCCAACTGATTTTAACATTGTTGAATCAGACAATGGTCCTGGTCAGATTGTTATAATTTTATCTCATCTTGAAGATCCTGACGGATATTCAGGATACACCAGATCAGTGGTAGACGATTCACAGATTTTAAAATCTTTTATTACAATATATGATGCTGACAAAATTACAGACAGTCAGCTTGCAACAATAGTAAGACATGAGTTTGGCCACGCATTAGGTCTACCACATACAACTGATCCAGAAGATCTTATGCATGCCACAATTCAAACAGATTATCCATACGTATCAGAGTGTGATGTTAACGCCATACAGTCATTATATAATAACGATACTGCAAATAACGGATTTTGTAACACTCAGTAAAGCCATATTGAACTGATGATTGTATGCTTTCCATACCACGTACTAGCAAAAATTTCTAAAAGGTTCTTCCCTTTTGTAACCTACACAAAACATCAAAATATGCTTTTATTTGTGCATGCGATGGATTCAATTCTTTTATTGCTGCCACATCAACGTTCAGCTTTTCCAGTTGTGAATAGATTTCTTTATCCTCAATGGTATCAACTAGCGCTTGTAATGAAAATGGTTTTTGCATTATCTCTGTAATTTGACCCAATTGTTTTATAGAGTCAAGAAAAGTTTCTTGAATATACCCAGAAGCAAAGATTATTCTCTGCCGAGGATTAACTGCCAAGATTTCTTTTGCCACTTCAATTCCGTTTTTTTCAGGCATTTGATAGTCTAAAACAACTGCGTCAAACGGAGTTGTAGAATTGTCTACAGACTGCTGTTCGGATTCAATCATATACACTTTAACGCATTGCTTGCCATCTTTACAGGTTATGACATCATGACCTCTTGTTTCAAGGGTAAATTTGTATTGGTCCAAAAGATCAGATTCATCATCAGCTATAAGTACTTCCATACCTTAACTCAAATTGATATAACAATATATTTTATTTGCAAAAGTTTGTTCATTTCGCACAAACACGTACTAATTTAGTTGACAATGCCTTCCTGATTTAAGTACTGGGAACTTCCTATCATTCCCAAATCACAAGTTCCCAGTCCTTATTTTTTCTACAAAAAGACCAAAATGGCATTATTTTTCGCCTATGACTTTCTCCAGTTCATAGTTCTGGTACACCAATTAATTATGTTCATATTTTATCGTATTGTGTATGAGAAAAGGCCGGTATGCTTTAGCACTAGCTATCGCCATCACATGTATTCTTGCGATACAATATGCCGCAGGTTCAATGTCCAACATAAATGTAGGATGGGGAAGCAGTGGAATTGCAGTAAATCCGTCAACCAACCGGATATACGTAACTAGTTACGTATTTGGTTTTGTTTCGGTTATTGATGGTTCAGTAAATAAAATAATAACTGACATACCACTTGACCAAAATAGCTTTCTCATTGGTTCAGGACCTTCACACATAGATATTAATCCACTTACAAATATGGCTTATGTCACTAACAGATTCTCAAATCAAGTATCGGTAATAAATGCCAATACAAATAAGATTGTAACAAATATCCGTGTACAGAGCAGTCCTTGGGGAGTCGCGGTAAATCCGTCAACCAATTTAATCTATGTTACAAATTTAATATCTAATTCGGTGTCAGTCATTAATGGTTCAGATAATGCTATATTAATAAACATACCAGTTGGGAATGGACCTTGGGGAGTCGCGGTAAATCCGTTTACCAACAGAGTCTACGTACCAAATAGCCTTTCAAATTCACTTACTGTAATAGACGGTAACACAAACAAGATAATCTCTACCATACCAGTTGATGGCGGCCCATGGGAAATTGCGGTAGATCCACTTAGCAATTTGATTTATGTTACTTGCTGGAATTATGGTTCAGTATCTGTAATCAATGGTACAACAAATAGATTGATAACGACTATACCTACAATGTCTGGCTCGTCCTCAATAGCAATCAATCCAATAACTAACATGATATACGAAGCCAATGAACAAACAGGAACTGTATTTGAGATAGACGGTAATTCAAATAAAATATTAAATGAGATTGATTCCGGAATATCGGCAAGAAGTATTGCAGTGAATTCCTTTACGAATAAACTATACGTATCAAGTCTTTTCTCAAATGATGTTATTTCAATAGATCTTTCCAATCCAAATTCAGTTCATAACCCATCACCTGTCAATCAATCTGGAATCTCATATCCAGAAATATCAATGAATAACAATACCAGATTTGGTATTACCCCTACGCAGCTGCAACAGATGATTGGAGAAAATTCCACTTTGGGCATAACCCCGCAAGAGCTTCAAGAGATCATAGGTAAGAATGCTACCTTGAATATGACTGCAAGTCAATTACAACAGATGATTGGAGAATCTGCCAATAACACATCTCTTGGCGAATTTG
>JBOGQT010000111.1:0-3472 GCA_050749105.1 Nitrosotalea sp.
GGATCAAGTGAGGAAAGAATCATTTCCTTTCTCTCATCTGCAGTAAATGGATTTCTTTTTTCGTTGCTTTTGTTTGAGCTGCCAATTCCTATCCAGAGGTTTTCCACTTTGGACAGGGCAAATTTAACCGCTGATAGATGTCCTATATGGAATGGCTGAAACCTGCCAATCAATAGTCCGTTCATTGTCTAGATTTCACTTGATTCTTTAAAAAAGAAAAAGAAGATAAGAATTTACTGTATATCTGGCAACAGATCTGTACCAGTATAGAATTCTGTAGTTTGTCCTGTCAGGTCTTGCACCTTTCCGCTAAAGTTAGTAAAGGAATGCTTGTCGCTTGAACAATCAGGAACAGCCCCCCAAGAATATTCTCCTGATCCTTTGATTACTGTTCCATCATTTCCAACCAAGCTGATCTCGCCGTCCTGTTGGTAAGTAATGCCCGAAGAGCAATCATCTCCAACTGTTTCTGCGGTTATTTTATCACTTGGCGTGAATTGTAGTTTGTAATCAGTAGAACCTATTACAATGTTGCCGTTTTGTTGTGAAAGTTCCATGGTACCGTCTGTACCTGTTGTGATGTTACCATTGAGATTGAGAGATACGTCTGGACAGCAAATATCTGTAAATGCAAATCCATGCGTGTTTGCAGATATGGATTGCTGTGCTGTGCCATCTGCAAATATTGGTACACCTGAGCTAATTGCAAATAAAATAAAAATTGCAAAAACTCCAGATGGAACAAGAAGTTTGTTTTTCATTGAATTTTAGCTGAAGGAAATCATATTTTTCCTTGTACAAAATAGATTTCATATGAACTGTTATACTATGAAGAAAATTTGAAATCGCATATTTTATGGTTAATTTGAAAAACTAAAAATCACTCTACTATGGAAATACTAGTAGGCACTGAAAGGTCATACTTTGTGTGAGTAAAACATGTTAAATGGGGTCTTTCCACGGTCTTCTTTCCACATTTTATGCAGATATGCTGTATTGGTTTTTTACATTCAACGCATTGCGAATATCTGTTTAATTCTTCACCACATGTTCTGCAGATCTTGTCTGGCACTATTTCATCACTGTTTCATAGATACTCTGTATACAACTTTAATCTGGTGCAAATAGTTTTCATAGATTTCATATCAACACGAGTTATTCTATTGAATCCATAATCTACATTAGTGATATAAAGAAAAGAAAAAGGTAGGTAGGCGTTTAGCTGCCTGAATTGCTTGAATCTGACCACAACTGATGTCCTTGGTACTTGAACATTTGAAGTCCGTTGATGTCAACTAGTTGGATGTTTTGAGGAAGCGGTACATACCACAGGTTTGAAGCATATTGCTGTCCATCTGTTACTATCCAATATATGAAATCAAGCAGAGTATTTGCTTTGTTCAAGTCTGTGCCTTTCACCGTATCACGGTTCTGATATGCCATGATGTAGGTCAATGAAGCGATTGGATAGGAATTAGGTCCCGCTGCGTTAGTAATTGAAACTTTGCTCCAATCTCCATTTGAGGCAGGTAGGCTCGTTATAGTACTAGCTGCTGCACTTGTTGAATCTAGTGTTGGTGCCACGAAATTATCACCGTCTGCATTTTGAACGTATGCATATGACATGTGGTTCTGTTGCACATATGCAAGTTCCACATATCCAATTGAATATGGAGTTAATTGGATATAATGTGCAACACCTGCGTTACCAGGGCCGCCAATTCCAGTTCTCCATGGAACTGTAGTTCCCTGTCCAACATCATGTTTCCAAGTACTGCTAACTTTGGACAAGTAGTTTGTGAATGCATATGTTGTTCCTGAACCGTCAGATCGGTGAATCACTGTAATCTTTGCTGATGGTAGATAAACTCCTGGATTATTGGCTTGTATGGCCGGATCGTTCCAATAGATTATCTTGCCCTCAAAGATATTTGCAATAGTTGGACCATCTAATTTGAGTCCACTAGGCATGATTTGATTAACGTGGTTCACGATTGTCCCACTTGGTATGTTGTAAGACACCGTAATTGCACCAATCGAGTCTACAAAGGTTAGCGTATTCGGAGCTGCCTTTTGTTGACTCAATGACAGTGGAGCATCAGAAGCTCCAAAATCGACTGTTTTTTTGGTGAATTGTGTTATACCAGCACCACTTCCAATAGACTGGTAGTTGACAGTTACTCCTGGATTTAGTCCATGGTACATAACTCTCCATTTGTCCATTATTGGAAATACAAATGTTGAACCTGCACCATTGAGCTTGATGTTCACTCCGTCTGGAGGTGGAGATGGTGGTGATTGCACTAGTTGTGCGTGCGCTACCATCGTTGTGGTTGGCATTAATAGGATCAGCATGAGTGCTAAACCTAAAAATATTTTTTGTGCCATGAGCTTATGAGAATTAGTTGCATATTTCTAAGTGATCGGCATAGAATATGTAGTAAGCTGTATGTTATGTTTACAAAATAAAATAATTCAAAAAATCATACGTTTCATAAATCTATATAGTATTTAGTTTTTAAAATTTAAAACACATGCATTACGCGAATGCATCAATTGATTTTAAAAAATAAAAAATGAGAGTGAGTTAGAATTTTGGCGCAAGTCTCAATCCGGTCTTTGCAGACACTGCAATTATTGATACTATTGCAATGGCAAGAACCAGTGTTGCGATTTGACCAAACTCCGGAACTGCGCTACCACCAAATTGTATCTCTGAAATTGCATTCTGGTCAGCCTTGACCATGGCATCTGGCAATGGAACGTATAGCAGGGAAGAGGCATACTGTTGTCCATCTGTTACTATCCAGTTAAGGAGGTTGACTACCTCTTGTGTCTTGTCCTGTGTTTCTCCACTTACCTGACTCATGTCCTTATAGGCGAAGATATATGTCAAGGTCGATATCGGATAGGAATTACTGCCTGGTTGATTTACTATCGATACCTTGCTCCAATCTCCATCGGGTGCCGGTAGACTTGTTGCTGCAGCTGCTGCATCAGCAGATACGGAATCTATTGTAGGCTCAACAAACGCATTTCCATCAGCGTTTTGAACAAATGCGTAGGTCATGTTGTTTTGGTACGCGTATGCAAGTTCAATATATCCACAGGCATATGGTGTGGTTCTCACAATGTTGGCTACGCCTGCATTGCCTGGTGCACCAGTACCTACTGGCCATGGAACCACCTTACCTTGACCTACAGCTGTCTTCCACTGTGGATAGACTTTGGACAGATAATCGGTAAATGCGTAGGTTGTTCCCGATCCGTCTGCACGGTGAGCTGTTAGTATCTTCTGAGCTGGAAGATTCATTCCAGGATTCAGGTTTGTGATAGCTGGGTCATTCCACATGGCTGACGGTAGACCAAGAAAAGATTTTCTATAAAATCTACCTTTTATCTCATGTTTTCTGCTTTTCTTCATTTTGTTCTTCAATTACTGTACACAATGATTTTCTCATGCACATCAAGG
>JBOGQT010000112.1:0-1110 GCA_050749105.1 Nitrosotalea sp.
CTGCTCGCCTATTAAAGGGGAACATGAGCTGGGTTTAGACCGTCGTGAGACAGGTCGGACTCTGCCTGATGGAAGCGTGGATACTTGAGGGGAAGTTGCTCCGAGTACGAGAGGAACAGAGCAGCGTAGCCACTGGTTTAACGGTTGTCCGACAGGGCAAGCCGTGCAGCTAAGCTATTTAGGCTAACTCCTGAAAGCATCTAAGGAGGAAACCCATCCCGAGAAAAGGTATCCGTCCGTAAGGTAAAGGGTGGCGAAAGAAGATCGCGTTGATAGAACGGCAGTATAAATCCCAAGCTTCGGCGAGGGGTGAGCTGGCCGTCACTAACAACCCAATACATCAGCTCAGTCACATACATAGAGACTATACGCGACGATCATAATACGTCATTTTCTATACAAATACAAGAAATTTTGTAGCTAGTGGAAACTATGATATCAAAAATATTTTTTGAAATGATATTTTGCAAAAGATATCACTACAACTAAACACAGTTTCAATTCGAGATTTTATTAGCAACACAAATTATCAAAATTTGTTGGAGAGAAAAAAGTTCAAACTCAATTTGCCTTATAGGGAAATTCTTCCAACTGATGTGGGCCATGATTTTGACAATGAACTCTTGGTTGCAAAAAATATTACACTAGAAAAACTCTACACTGAAAATAAACACAATTATCATGTGTGGATTTATGAACTAGACGACAAGATTCTGTCTTTTCTGTCTTTTGCTGATGAGGGTACTCACTTTCATATTGATATAGTTGCTGTCAACAGGATGCATGATGAGCTATGCAACGAGGTTCATCCGGGTTATTCGTTGTTTACATTACTTGAGATGGTCTCTTCCCAATTTGGATATCACAAAATAACATTAAACTCTGTTGAAAATCGAATCAAGTACTGGGAATCCAACGGTTATCAAATATCTGGACCTTCAGAATTTAGTAACATGTGGGGAATGTTGACACCAATGGAAAAAAAGATCTAGACAGAGATCTCTTTTTTTAGCTTGTATTGCGGAGGATCTTTTGCATTTCTAATTTTTACAAGCATTCGTTTGATCTGCTCGTCTTCTCGGAGTCTGTATTCTATGAACTCTGAAGTAT
>JBOGQT010000113.1:0-6027 GCA_050749105.1 Nitrosotalea sp.
GCCTATTAGGATATAAATGGAATTTTGAAAATTCAAGCATGGGCAAATACGAGCTTCCGCCTCTGCCATATCCATATGACGCATTAGAGCCACATATTGACGAAGCCACTATGAAGATTCATCATCAAAATCACCACCAGTCGTATACAGATGGGCTGAACCAGACACTTGAAAAGATAAATGCATTATCACACAAAAATTACATAACCGGAATTTTATCTGATTTGACTACAGTTCCAGAGAATGTAAGGGATGCCATCAATTTCTATGGCGGAGGATATGAAAATCACAGAATGTTCTGGGAGAGCATGAAGCCAAATGGCGGAGGCAAGCCAGGTGGAAGACTAGCAGATGAGATAGCAGTGTATTTTGGAAGTTTTGACGAGTTTAAGAAAAAATTCTCTGAAGGAGTTATCGCAATACAGGGGAGCGGTTGGGGCTGGCTAGTGTACAACCAAACATACACCAGACTTGAATTTATGACAACATCCAATCAGACAAGCCCATGGACACAGAGATTCATCCCTCTCTTGGGCCTTGATGTCTGGGAGCATGCATACTATCTCAAGTACCAAAACAAGAGAGCTGCATATGTTGATGCATGGTGGAATGTTGTCAACTGGCCTGAAATTGAAGAGAGATTTATCAGAGTAGCTTCGTGATTACAGATTCCGAGTGATACAGTTCCAAGAAAAAGAATTTGCCTTTAATCTACCTGTTTGAGTTTCTGCAATAAGCTAGGTCTTATCTCAACAGTTTTTGTCATACCATTGGTGGCAGTAAAAGAACACCATGTCATAGTAGACGGCAACAGGATAAGATATCTCGAAGATGGTAATAACGGCCCAGATGTCGTACTCATACATGGCCTTGGCAGCCAAGCCGAGAGATGGTCTAACGTTATTCCTTATCTTAGCAAGAACCATCATGTCATAGTTCCTGATTTGATAGGATTTGGATACAGTGACAAACCCCAGGTGGATTACACGCCAAAATATTTTGTAAAGTTTGTCTTTGACTTTTTAGAAAAACTTGGCATAGAAAAAACCATCATGATAGGATCTTCGCTTGGAGGCCAGATTGTTGCCGAGTCTGCAGCAGCTTCTGATGGCAACATAATACAAAAGATAGTTCTTGTGTCTCCTACAGGCACAATGCGTACAACAAACCCAACACTTGATGCATATGTCATGGCTGCATTGTGTCCTCAGCATGACGCAATAAAGACTGCATATCAGATGATGTCAGGCAAGCACAGAGATATTGACAAATCCACCATTGAAAGATTCCGTCTTGGAATGTCCCAGCCAAACGCAAAGATGTCTTTTCTGTCCGCAGTGATAAGCTTCAAGCACTGGCCTGCAATAACTCAAAGATTACCTTTGATCTCCGTGCCATCTCTTGTCATCTGGGGAAGAAATGATACCATGATTCCAATTAATTTTTCAAATGAATATGTTTCAGGGCTGAAAAACTGCCAGTTTGTTGTGATGGAAGGATGTGGACACCGACCACATGTAGAGGAGCCCGAGAAGTTTTCAAGGGCAATACTAGAGTTTCTTGGCAACAAAATCGAGATTGTACAGTCAGTTGCCTGAATCTGTTAATATTTTTATACGCTTACAATATTTTCTAAGATACAATGGATGCATATCTTGAAGAAGAATTGTATGACCTGATGACTTTTTGCATACAAAACACACCAGGCTCTTCGGATTATAATTCCAAGAAAGAAAGAATCCATGAGATTGGCAAGGAACTTTACAGTGATGGAGGGGCTGACGCAATGGAAAACATGTACTTTTCAATACAAAATAGAATAAAAGAAGAGATCCAGAAGGATGCCAAGCCTTATCGTTCCTGGTGGAACGACATCACAGACGAGTGGAAGTATTAGAAAAAATGTCATTGTTGCTAGTTCTTGCTAGCATCTGGCCTATTACTGGTTTATTCATTCTATCGGGTATGTAATGTCACTTGATGGTCAGTGTATTTCTATGAAACTGTTTGATTTTCTTGTGGTATTAGGAACCAGACCCCATCAAAATCTACTCAGTGACATCCAATTCACGCATTTGTTTTGTCGATCTTCTCAAGATTGTCACAAGTATGATTGAGAGTACAGATATTATCGCGGCAGTAAGAAATATTTCGTTATAAGCTTGTGCGGCTGGAAAGCTGCCCGGTATATTCGGTACCGTGCTTTGATTCATTTGCTGATACATGCCTGCAAGTGAAGGCCCAATTGAATTTCCCACCAATGCCAAAAGCACAGTCATGCCAAGTGAAATTCCTGCAACCTTTTGTGGAGATGACATCAAAACAATGTTAAAGGCACCCACAATTGAAAATGACAACCCTACAGAAATTATCGTAAGTGTAGCAGATATCATAAATTCAGTCGAGTGAAATACCAAGATACTAAAGAACCCAATTGTACAAATCATGGTTCCAAGAGCAGTGAGTCTGATATTGCCTATCTTGGATAGGAAGAATCCCGATGCTGCAGATACTACAAGTGAGATTATCATAAACGGGAGCTGAACATTTGCTACTGATACTGGATCTCCGCCAAAGCCAAGCGGCTGCGGGCTGCGAATTAGTATAGGAATTGTCTGGTATACCATGAACGTTGAGGTTCCAACTGTCATTATGATAATGTTTGACGGTAAGAGTATCTTGTTGGCAAGAAGTTTTAGGTCAATTAGTGGGTGAGGCACCCTTTTCTCAATGTTTACAAAAATTATCATCGATACTGCAGATACTACAAAAAATGCCAGAGAGTTGAGATTTCCAGAATTTATCTCTTGAAGATAAGAAAGGCCCATCAGGAATAAAATTACTGTGACAGACAATGCAATGGCCCCCTTTACATCGATTCGTATTGGTTGTGTATAGTTTTCTTGTTCAACTGTTTTTTTGATACGGATGAATCTTGCCATTATCAGGGCTAATCCAACAGCAATAGGAAATACAGAAAAAAATGTTGCATGCCATCCATAATCTAAAATTATTTTTGCACCAGCTAGTAATCCTATTACAGCACCCCCAAAAAATGTCGAAGTAAACATCCCCTGAGCCATTGCAAGTTTCTCTGCAGGAAATATCTCTCGTACAACGCCAAAACCAATTGGAAACATCGACATTCCCACACCCTGAGCAATCCTTGCCAGTATCATAAACGAGAATGTATTTGCAAATCCGCCAGCTAGGATACCTGCAGAATAGATCATCATTACAATCAAGAGTACCTTCTTTTTGCCGTAGATATCGGAAAGTTTTCCTGCTATTGGTGTCATGACTGCCCCTGCAATCAGATACGAAGAGAGAATCCAAGAAGATGTGTTGTACGTGATACCAAAGTCTTTTATGAAATCAGGAATTGCAGGCAAGACCATTGTCTCCCCATACATTGTAACCAGAGCAAGACCGCTAATGATACCAAGTGAGATCCATGCAGAAGATGAAACTTGAAAAGGCAAACTATCGTTTGATTTTGATATTTTATTTTCTTTATCAGACAATGTCTATTCCCTAATTACATAGTCCAGTAGGGCTAGACAGTCCTGCGCGGTTGTCTTGGCATAAATTGGAATCATATGTGTTGGCAGTCCCAGGTGCACTAGAGCCTTGTGTAGAATCCTCGTATCCAATACCAGTGTTTTCAGTCGATGTGTTGTTGCTTATGACATTACCAATGCTGTCAGAGTCAGCTAAAAAGCCATCTTGACCATTCTTTTCTGCGTTATTGTTGTCAAGCTTGTTGCTTGAGCTTACAACCAAAAGATATCCCCCCATTCCGTTGCTGGTTGATGTGTTATTTCCAATGCTGGCCCCACTGCTTCCAAAAAGTGCAAATCCGCTGTAAGCATTTTCTACTGCTTGACTATTTTGTATCGTACCACTGGAGCTTGAGCTAATTATAAAGCCGTCCTGCAAATTTTTATACGATTTATCATTTTCAAATGCGGTATCATTAGACCCAGTAAGGGCAACAAAGCCAGCCTCGGTATTCCCACTTGACAGACTGCTATCAACCTGATTTCCATTGGAGCCTGCTTCCATGACAAATCCATATCCACCATTATGTGCAGCCTCGTCATGATATAGTTGGTTGTTGTTTGAATTTGTCATTATATCAAAACCATAATTTCCGTTATTGTCAGCCTTGTCATAGACTAGTTTATTATCAGTAGAGATTGATCTTACCACAAAACCATTGTCAAAATACGCTACATGACAATTCTTTACAGTTACTCCATTTGCATGAACCAGTGTTATTCCATCAAGGCCAGTCATGCCACGATAAGAAGAGACAGGTCCTGATATGGTATGACCTGCACAGTCCAAGATGATACCATTAGCACCAATTACAATGCCATCAGTACCGCTGTTCACACAATTAAGATCAGAGTCTAGTGTAACAGACTGTGTTATTGTCTGGCCACATTCGATAGACTGGGCATTTGTATTGTATATGGTACCTGACATTACAACAAGTGCCAGAACAGCAAACATGGGAAGAGCAAGAATTTTCATGGTACGATAACTTGTCATCGTTTAGCTGGAGTGACCTATAAAGCTAGCAGGCGTGGAACTATATATTATAAAGGAAAACTGAAATCTTCTTTGACTTTATCTAAAACCATATGGGTGTTTGTTCGATATACTGAAGGATTGTCCAACAATTGTTTTGTAAATTTGCCCAGATCACCCATATTTTTGAAGCTGCCAACCACTATGCAATCCGAGGTTCCTGTTATATCATATATTTCACGAATATTAGAAATGCGTGCTAGTTTTTTCTCAATTTCTGCAAGTTTCTCAGTTACTGTTATCTCTATTATGGCAGTGATGTCATAGCCTAATTTCCTGTGGTCTACAACTATAGAATAGCCCTTGATTATGCCCTGAGATTCCATCTCCTTTACCCGTTTTAGTACAGTGTTTGGCGATATTCCCAGCATATCGGCTAGCTGATTGTACGAGCGTCTTGAGTTCTTTGAAAGTTCAGTCAACAATCGTTCATTGATCTCGTCAAGTTCCACATAAATATGCATAATCATGCAGTAATTAAGTATTATTATATATGATTACGCAATATATAATCAGCTATGTGTATATTTATCCTTGACGTATAGTAATCAATGCAAGTTCATTCAGACAGATTCACGGCTTCTGGAATTAGAACAAAGAGATCAAAGGGATATGCGTGGATGGCAGTAGCAATTCTTTTGGGAGCAGCATTGACCTTCATTTTCATAGTTGCCCCACACATGACATCTTATGCAGCTCCGTGCAAGATAGTTGTTGGACACTTTTGCCCACACAATACAAGCTATAGCAGCGGTATTGCGTTTGCAGGATTTGGTCTGATGATCGGTTCCCTTCTAGTTGCAATTCCTCTAATCTGGAAGTCTAGAATGTAGAATCATGGGAGATGCGATTGCCTATTGTCAGAGATCACCATACACAGTATCCAGTGTTTCGCAAGGGGATCTGTTGGTTTTGTCAAATGTCATGCGAGACATCAAGGTATACCCACGAAGAATGCATTGTGGATTATTTTGGAAAAACACGACGATGGAGAAGCTAATACATGATAAGATCTTTTAGCTTTTCATACTCGTTTCATAAAATGATACACTGTAGCTTTAGCTTTGTACCAAATAATTTTTCTAGTATGGTGTTGTTTAACAATAGGGGAAAAAAATGACCCAAGAATATGCCCTTGAATTAGGTACCTTGTGCAACACTGTCTTAGACGTTAATAAAAACATCCAGTCTGTTTCAGTCATAAATAAGAGTGGAAGAGCTGTTGTTGAAAAGTCTGCTCATGGAGTCAATATGCCTGTCCACAAGGAACAACATGAGATATTGTTTATGCAGTGTGCGTTAACTATATCCATGGGAAGAGATTTCGATGAACCTTTTGGCGAAATTGGATACATACATGTGGAAAGAAAAAATCTGGAAATGTTCTCAATTCCACTTGATGAGAACATAGTTCTTGTTACAAGTAAAACT
>JBOGQT010000114.1:0-1215 GCA_050749105.1 Nitrosotalea sp.
GCATAGATGCGCTGGCGGGCATTGCCCCGCGCGGTCACGTGATACACGGCACCGGGATATTCAATGCGTAACGGACGCGCCATCCTTAAAGAGTAGCACAGGAAACTTATATTTCAAGACCTGACCCTATTTTCTCGCACAATCACAGCCTCGTCAGCTGCATAATTAGAAGATAGACCCCTTTTCCCTATCACGGCATTTTGTCGACATCGATCTCGAAACTCGATTTTCGATAAATCTGCTCGAATATCTTCTTATCAGGGATGTATCTGTATATAAAGATGATGTCTTCTTCCTTATAAGGAATCGTTAACGTGTGTACTGCTATGCCAGAGACAACGATGTCTAGATATCCATTTCCGCTCAGGTCAACGAGATCAGTATCTAACATTTTAGTTTTATAAACCAACCCATCGTTGTGGGTGTCATATGTTCTTAGATCGAGATTAGCAATGCTCAGGCCACCATTTCCTTTTGTCGTCAACTCAACTCTTCCTTTCAGTATTACTCCATGCCCTATATCAACATTGATGGATCGGTTCTGGTTCCCAGCTCTCATTTCATGGAAAAGTTTTGCCATATCTGATTGCAATGACCGCTCGGCGTGAGCTGTCGAATATGATCCCATCAAAATCAGAAGAATGAATAAGGTATACAGAATCTTTAACATTTGAAACATCCTCACTCTTCCGGTTGGGGTAGCTGGATTGGAGTAACCACAGTTGGATTTCTATATCTTTGTATGATTTTATCCTCATAATTCTTGTCATACGGTAAACTATTGGTAGTCTGCTCATCACGTCCGTTATAGCGTTGAAGGGCTTTCTCCAATCCATCGAAGGTGCCGCTCGGCCTATTCATTGGCGGTTGACCGGAAACTCCAAATCCTTTCCTAATCATCATAATAATTCCCGCTTTCAAGTTCGTTTTGAAATCACCACCACCAGCCTCTGATTTCTTTAAACCTAAACCAGTTTTATATTCGTTCCAGTCAAATTTCGAAGCATTAACCTGAAGAGGGTCTATTTCCCATGCGGCTTCTGAGGTTGCATCCTGGCCACCACTTTCTTGAAGCATCCATGCTTTCGGAGCGAATGGGGTCAGGTCTTGAAATATCAGTTTTCATGATTAATGACTTTACTTACCGTCGTATAGTGCATGTCTAACGTATCCGCAATCGCCACTAGAGTATAACCATGTTCACGATGGGCGCAT
>JBOGQT010000115.1:0-10878 GCA_050749105.1 Nitrosotalea sp.
TGTCAAAAACTAAGATGTATTCTCCGCCACTCTCTGAAGAAGAGATTGCAGACATTAAAAAAGCACTAAAAAGCAAAGGAAAGATCTACAAGACACCTGAGGAATTAATACAGGATCTGCATACCAATGTGGCAAATCGATCAAATCTCTGAAGGACGAAAGATTGTTAAACTATCATCAGATAAAATCATGAATGGCAAAACCAAAAATTCTTGCATTTGCGGGAAGTACACGTGTTGATTCGTTTAATAAAAAACTAGTAAAGATAGCTGCATCTGGTGCAACAGAGGCAGGAGCAGATGTTACTATAGTTGATCTTCGAGACTATCCAATGCCACTTTATGACGGAGATTTGGAACAAAAAGATGGGCTTCCTCAAAATGCGCGCAGGCTCAAGGATTTGATGATATCTCATCAAGGGTTTCTGATATCATCACCAGAGTACAACAGTTCGATCTCTGGTGTTCTTAAAAATACAATTGACTGGGCATCTCGCCAATCTGAAGGTGAAGAATCTCTGGCTTGTTTCAAGGGAAAAATTGCAGGTATCATGAGTGCCTCTCCTGGAGGGCTAGGTGGGCTACGTGGACTGGTTCATGTCCGCTCCATTCTTGAAAACATAAGTGTCATTGTCATACCAGATCAAATAGCTATAGCCAAAGCACACGAAGTCTTTAACGCTGATGGCACACTAAAAGACAAAAAGCAAGAAGAGCAGGTAAAAAAGATTGGCGCAAGAGTCACTACAATGCTGATAAAATTATCTGCTTGAAATGCTTTAACTGAAAAACAATTGGAATCTTGTTTCTAGTAAGCGAATTATTAAGAAAAGGCCCTGTCTTGTAGGAGATTGAATCTTGACATATGACAGGAAAGGAATTTTATTCTCCCATATATCTAGAATCACGCATGAACAAGGACAGGGGCACTTGCAAAGACCTTTGCAAAAAATACAAGACCCGAAAACCAAGGGATGGAACCAGCCGCTACCTGTCAGACCAGGTAAGGTGCCAGATTTGTGGAATTTTCATGTCACGGGAAGGATGCCATGATAGGGACGACAAGCCTGCAACTAGTGATACCGTTGACCTATACTGTAATTGCTGCAACTGCATGGTAAGGTCAAAACCCCGAAACAAGCCCGGACCAAAAAACGAGCCAAAAGACCTGGCAAAAGATAGTCAAGGGAACAGATGATATGATATCATCAGGAACCAAAAACTGCTTTTTGCTTATCTGAAGAAGTTGAGTTCTATGGGTAAGTTACACTAGTATTAACTATATATAATAGAAATACCATTTCTATTTAGTGAATGGTCATTCGATTAATAGAAATACTATTTTTATTAACACAGAGAATACACTCCTACAAAAAATAGACAAGTACCTAGAAAAAAAAGGGTGGAAGACCTCACATGAGGTAAAACTAAGAGGCAGGATCGTGGATGTGATAGCTGTAAAGGCTGACAAAATCACGGCCGTGGAAATCAAAGGCGGCTCTGGAGACATACAGCGAGGAATAGAACAGGCACTGCATCAAAAGAATGCAGCAAACTTTTCCTACCTTGCAATTCCAAAAGGCCGATCTTCCAAGATAATTCTCAACTCCTGCCAAAGCCTAGGAATTGGGCTATTACTGGTAAATGATGGGGTGGAGGAGGCCGTAAAGCCTACCATGAGCGAGGTGCTTCCTTCTGTGAAGAGTATAATTTTCAAAGAAAAGAAAAAGCCACAAAAGATAGTATCAATCAAAAGCTCACTTGAGAGTCTCTTCAGATCTAGGGCACAGATTTTAGTTCTAAAGCTTTTATTCTTGAATTCGTCAAACGAATTTCACGCAAGCGATATTGCAAGAAAGACTGGTCTTGCTCCTTCCACTATAACAAAAGAGATGCCGCTGATTCAGAATATTGGGGTGGTCCTGCGACGAACTCAAGGTAACTTGGTATTTTACAAGATAAATAAACAAAGCATCATCTTTGAAGAATTAAAGAGGATATTTTTGAAATTTGAAATGCTTGACGATATAATTTACAGGGATTTGCCAAAAGAAAAGATCAAGTATGCTCTGATTTATGGTTCCTTTGCAAAGGGGACCGAGTCACAATCAAGTGATATTGACTTGTTAGTAATTGGTGATGTAAACGAAGATGCTCTTCTAAGATCTATATCCAAAATAGAAAGGACATTAGGACGTGAGATAAACTACCTGTTGTGGACAGAAGAAGAATTTTTAGACAGAGTGGAAAAGAAAATACCTCTGATAAAAGAGATTTCAAAGACTCCCATAATGACGATAGTTGGTGATGATAGTGAATTTAAGCGACTTGTTGAAGCAAGACCGACTTGAAAAATTCGAGTCTGACAAAGATCAGATAGGAAATGAGATCGAGAACGCTAATGCAAAACTCAAATCAGCAAAAAACGTGCTAGCTATAAACGAGTGGAGGCTGGCTCATGGTTCTGCATATGAAGCAATGTTGTATGCTGGTCGAGCACTGATGTTTTCTAAGGGCTATAGGACAAAGGGACAGAATCATCACGAGACAGGGTATTATTCGTAGAGGCAGTATTTTCAGCAAAATTCTCAAACAAGGATGTATTGGATTCATTTGATAAGGCAAGAAAACTTAGACACGGCGTTACATATGATAATGTAAATCTGGTATCTTCAACTCAGGCAAAAAATCTAGTAGAAAACGCAGAGGCATTTGTTAACACGGTAAAAGAAATCCTCAAGATATAAAAAATAAGTTTGGTACTTTTAATATATTTGGAAAATTGCATGTTTTTGGATTTGATGGAACTAAAAAATGAACTCCACAATACCTCTAATCCCTTTCAAGTCTATTCAATTTCTACACCATAGATTCTAGTTCTGTGGAAGTGATATGGTAAACACAGTAGGAGGGGATTTGATGGATATTGTCCCACCGTGAGATTCTATGATGGCCCGAACGCTGGAAAGGCCAAGACCTGTTCCATGTTGTTTGGTGGTAAACAATGGCTCAAATATTTTACTAATGTTTTCTTTTGGTATTCCATCTCCTGAATCCTCAAACTCTATGACAAGATTATTTTTTTCACTCTTGGCACGTATTGTTATCCTTCCTTCGTTTTTTCCTATCTCATCTATTGCATTTAACAAGATATTGGTAAAAGCAACTGACATCTGAATCTTGTCTGCCATCAGGGAAAAGTCATTTTCTGGCAGTATTATCGAGATATTTTTTGGCACGTTTATGTCCTTGATAGAGTCATCTAAAATGTTGGAAATTGAGACCAGTTTTTTGTCCAAAGGCATTGTTTTGACAAATCCCAATACCTGGTTTATCTGGTGATTGATTCTAGAGACTTCGTCATTTATTATTGGAAGATACTCCTCAAGTTTTGGATCCAACTTGCTATTGACCCTCATCTCGATTGTCTGAACTGTTAGTCTGATTGCACTCAATGGGTTTCGAAGGTCATGGGAAATTCTTGCAGTAAGTTCACCTATTACGGATAACTTTTCTTTTTTTATCACTTCATTTTGTGTCTGTATGATTATCTTGGCCTGGTTTTTTGTCTTGTCAAATAATAATACCACAAACAATATTGCAACTCCAACTAGGGCAATCAAGCTTGGAAAGACTAGATCAAGAAAATAATAGAGCGTCTTTGTAGATTTTGCTGTACTGACCAAGATATCCTTGGAATACTCTGTTGTATGCTTTTCTCCAATCTCTACCTGGGCTCCTCTGACCCCGTCATTTACAAAATAGTCATCCCAGTTTTTAGAAAAAGCAACCATGATTCCAGTTACAGGCTCAACTGATATCGTACAACTTCCATCAGAAAGTATTTTTTTAGATGAAAATTCTGGATGGTCTGAGGATACATCAACCCCGCTATAATCGCACGAGAAATCATATACATCAAGACCATCAATGTTATCTTCTCGGACAAAAACAAAAGGAGTCTCAGAAAATATCATTGGGTGGAAAAAATCATAATTGTTTTTTTGGACATTGGGAGGAAAGGCAAAATACTCATCCATTGACTGGTGTTTTCTAGTGGTCCTGTCAACAAAAAACGTATGAGCTTCATAAAAGACGATTTTATCTGTTACAGGATCTTTTCCTATTATGGTAGAATTTATCCCTAGAATATCGCCAGTTATATTTATCACATTTTCTCTTAGGGTCTCTCTTATACCAAACGGCTCAGACAGGTTTCCACCAAGGGAATCCAATACGCGGTCTTGTCCTTCCTGTTCTGCAATATATTCATAGTTTAGCGGCAGTTTTTTTAGTTCGTTTACAAATAATCCGTATATTATCATGACAGAACCAATGGCTAAAATTCCTATGACTAGTTTTGTCTTGAAATTCATCAAAATGGTGGCGCATAATGCCTCATATTAAGAAATTAATTTTTTACTAGATAATATCTCAAACCAGTTTCTCTTACGGTACATGGCTGAATCTTTTTAAGTGGATTTCATGCTGGAGTCATTGTGATTAGCTGTATAGTTGTAGATGATGATGTGAATACCACGAAGGTTTTCGCTGACATTTTGGAACTTATTGGGTTGCATGTGATGGGGCAAGGTTTTAGCGGTAGCGAAGCTGTCTGTCTTTATAAGGAGCACCACCCGGATGTTGTCTTTATTGATCTTTTAATGCCTAAAACCGATGGATTTTACGCCATCCAGAAAATCCAACAGATTGACTCTACTGCAAAGATTGTTGCGGTAACTGCAAATCTTACTTTGGAGACGGCTCAGAAATTAGAAGACCTAAAAATTAGCGCAATTATCTACAAGCCATTTAGCATACATGAAATACGAAAAGTACTCGAACAGTACAACATTAGTCCACCATGATTGCATCCTTGTTGTTTGGATTAATCGGGCCTAAACTTGTTATTGATAAATTGTATAGGGTGTGATACTATATTGATGATACCTGGAGATAATGTCAAATATGACCGATTAATATAAATAAATCAGCATGATATTATACATGGTGAACAAAAGTAACCTTATTGAAAAGGTGGCTCCGGGACTGTTATTTGCACAAGGGCTTGCCCCCATGCCTGTCTATAGCATAAAGCGGCATGGTGCCAAAACAGCTGGCTCTGAAAAGACCGCATATCGAAGAATCAAATCTCTAGCATCGCTTGGTCTTGCAACTTTTCATCGCGGCCAATTCTCGATAAAAAAGGAGGCCGTGTCGCAACCGCTTGACGTAATTGAAAAAATGCTGCCGTCCTTGCTAGCGTTAAAGCAAGCACGAAGATTTGGCAGGTCATATAACAAGGCAGACATTAACTTTGTCCTTGGTCATAAACTCGACTCCACAATAGTAACCCTTGACTTTAGGGCATGGTCTTTGACAAGGTTTCAGTTCCCAAATGATCTTTATGTGTATGTTGATGATATTGAATCTGGCACTGAATTTCTAAAAGATAGTGGATTTAGCAAAGGTGATCGCGGGCATGTTATTTTGCTACCAAAAAATGGATCCTTTGAAAATGAAGTTGAAAGAACATACCTAGACTGCATTGCAAACGGGGGCAGAAGCATATTGGACGCAGTGGCGCTCCAATTAATTTATCCAGAGAAAATTACCGTCAAGGGGCGCTTTCCAGTAGAAGTTGTAGCTAAAGTACAAGAAGACATGCCATCAGAAAGGTTACAAGAAATTGCACCAGTTGATACGTGACAAGATTAATACCTCTGTTAAGATTATAACAGCAAATGTGGGCAGACGAAGGAACGCTGAGAGCTTATGAGTTTAATAAGATACGATAAAGATGCGGGTGCAATGTATATCAAAATGAGAGAAGATAAAGTATCTAAAACTATTCCATTAGGGGATGATAAATTTTTAGACATTAACGAAAAGGGCGAAGCAGTTGGATTGGAAGTTTTATTTCTCAAAAACGCACTTGAAAAGGTTGAAGAAGTGTTAGAAAGATCTCCTGACACGATAGAAATCATCCAGTAATTTCAAATCTTGATAAAAACTCGGGCCTTTGCAAGGTTGAGCGATATTAAAATAAATACAGTTTTTGTTTGAATGAAATTTTGCTGTTAGCATGAGATTATGCAGCGTCTTTCAATTCAAACAAGATGCTGGTTAAATATTTCAAAATATGCTAGTGTTGCGTCATGGCGCAATTGACCTCTATAGTAATTGATGACGATCATGGTACTGTTTTGGTACTTTCGGAATACCTGCAGATAAAAGGAATCCAGGTAATTGGAAAAGGATACGACGGCGTGGAGGCAGTAGGGCTATATGAGAAACTAAAGCCTGACGTGGTATTTTTGGACGTGATGATGGAAAGGTACGACGGATTTTATGCACTTGAGAAGATAAGAGAGATACAGCATGACGCCGTTGTCATAATGGTAACTGCTGACCTCACAATAGATACTGATGACAGGTTGTCCAAGCTAAACCCGTCTGCCATAATTTACAAGCCTTATGATATAGATATGATAGTAGGGACTGTAAACAAGCTATTTTCTGCTTGATGAAGACCTCTTCTGATGGCAGAACTCTAGTCACAGTGTGACTGTAAACAAGTCTTCTTTTGCCACGCCCTTCCATAATCCAACCATTCCTTCTGGCTTGACTTGCTCGACCTTTGTTATTTTCTGAATCTTGATGTGGTCTGGGTTTGGGGGCATCCACAGCATTGCCATGTAATCGCCTATGGTGCCTACTGCATCAGGTTTTGCAGAGACTATCTTGTCCTTTGCAAATCCCTTTGATACCAGTGCGTCTACTGCCTTTTGTTCAAGGTCTTGTCTTCCATGGGTGAAAAGATAAACTGACTTTGCAGAATCTATTGTGCTCATGCTTGAATGGGCTTGACAATTACTAATCAAGGTTACTATGGGGAGTTCTGCTGCATATCAGACTGATGATAATAAAATAACCAGGCGGAACGTGGAGAACGTAAGGCCACCAATCCGAGGAGTAGATGAAAGCAAGTTGATCTCGGTATGATTTTATCTAGCAACCGAAAAGTTAACAGAACCGAATTTTAGGCTACGAGTTTGTTTTGTTCTACTTCTATGTCATCGGTAGCCTTTAGGGCATCACGTAGATTGCCTTTGATAATGGATGGTACATCCTCAGGCATGTTCTGAAGTTTTTTAAGCTCGTTTAGTATCTCTGGAACTAGCTTTAATCTGGATTCAACGTACTCTGAATAGTTCATCTTTTTACGACTGGCTAGCATGCCTATTATGCCATCTAGTTCTGCAGAAAGCGCTACCGTACGTCTCTGCTTTGTCATACTATATTATGAAGATAGTATGATATGAAGATAGTATGATATAAAGATAGTATGATATAAAGATAGTATGATATAAAGAATGCTGTTTGAGATTCCCAGCCAAGAATTTTAGGTATTGGGACGGAAGATTCTGTTACGTCTTGGATGCCATTAGAAGGTTAGGTCAGGGCTAACGAAAGCCACGTGCAATGTTGGTGCAAATTGGAGCATGACCACCAGTAAATATCTGCAGATTGCAGTCAACATGAGAGAACTCGGCAGAATTATCTTTTATATCTGGCACAGAAAGAAAAATTGTTGATAAATATCCTGGTTGTGGGCTCGGGTGGACGCGAGCATGCGCTTGGATGGAAACTTGCATCAAGTCCAAAGGTTGGAACGGTATATCATGCGCCTGGAAATGGCGGAACTAGCAATAATGTCGATATTGGAGTTGATGATATCGAAGGTCTTGCAAAGTTTGCCTCTGAGAAGAACTGTCTGACTGTAGTAGGGCCTGAGGTGCCACTTGCTGCAGGAATTGTCGATGAATTTAGAAAAAAGGGCCTTGAGATATTTGGTCCAACAAGGCAAGCCGCGCAGCTTGAGTCAAGCAAGGTCTGGGCAAAAAATTTCATGAAAAGAAACGGCATCCCGACTGCACGCTTTGAGATATTTGATGATGCGGCCAAGGCAAAAAAATATGCCATGTCTGTTGATTTTGCACTTGTCGTTAAAGCAGACGGTCTTGCATCAGGAAAAGGTGTGATTGTGTGTAATGACTCGCAAGAAGCGATATCTGCAATTGATAAAATATTGGTTGAGAAGTCCTTTGGCGCTGCGGGCTTGAGGGTGATATTGGAAGAGCGAATTGACGGTGTAGAGGCATCGTATATTGCAATCTCTGATGGCAATACCGCATATCCAATGGCAACAAGCCAGGATCACAAGAGAATCTATGATGATGACAAGGGACCAAACACAGGAGGGATGGGTGCATACTCGCCAACTGGTGTAATTGATGATAATATGGCAAAAGAGATCCAAAAAAATGTAATTGAAAAGACAGTATCTGCCATGAAAAAAGAGGGAATATTGTTTTCGGGGTTTTTGTATGCTGGAATTATGATCAAAGACGGCAAGCCATATGTTCTAGAGTTTAATGCAAGGATGGGAGACCCCGAGTGCCAGCCAATAATGGTTCGAATGGAGTCTGACTTGGTTGATTATATCCAGGCAAGCATCAGTGGAACGTTATCTTCCTTGCCAAAGATTTCTTGGAAGAGCCAGAGTGCAGTATGTGTAGTATTGGCATCAAAAGGATATCCTGACTCTTATCCTAAAGACGAAGAGATTTTAGGCCTTGATGTTACCGATGGCGATTCTTTTGTGTTTCACGCTGGAACTAGACGTGTAAATGGCAAGGTTTTGACAAATGGCGGGCGGGTGCTTGGTGTAACTGCAACAGGTGATACGCTGCAGGATGCAATATCAAATGCTTATCGTAGGGTTGCAAAGATTAGCTGGCCAGGAAAATATTGTAGGAATGATATTGGCAAGAAAGGCATTGCTTTTGGCAAGTGATATGCTGATGAGTGGAAAAATACTTCAATTATTTATTTGAACTAATATTTTGAAAAATAATTTGAAAACTAAATTCTTATGATTTTTTATTTTGTAAACTTGTTTACAAGAGACTGTTTACGCACAAAATCATTATCAAAATCATAACCTCATTTTATTAATGTAGACAATGATTGTATACATATGTCATATGTTGTTTCTGCTCGAATAAAAAAAGAATTACGGGCAAAACTGCTTGAAAAATGTAAAATACGGGGATTGTAACATCAATGATTATCTAGAAGGTATGATCGAACTTTTTATGAATGGGCTAACTGATTTTAATTTTGACAATAACTATGTAATTGTCAGCAAATCTGATCTGATGGTTTCATGCTGTGAATGTGGCAAGCCAATTATTCCATGTCGCGACAATTTACGTCAAGCATTTAAAAACTGGGGTTATAGGGACTGTATTGCTAAGAAATACTAAGTCCTAATATTTATGGGAATTATAACTGGGACAATATTGTCTAGGAACTTGTAGGACTAATCTATGATCCATGAATTTTAATTCAAATAAAATACAAGCAACAAGTTGAATGTTTGATACTGAATTTAATTATGATGAAGGTTTTATTTTGATAGAAAAAAGATGGTCGTTAAAGTGGGCTTCAGGTTAGTGTAACTTAAAGAATAAGGCTGCCAAAGAAATGCATGGATGGGAGAAATACCAAACCCAGAACACTTCCACTACTTAATGAACAAACAATTAGATCATCAATGACACATCTCCATGTATCAGTAATGGGAGCAACAGAAAATGCATTCGCAAACCTGCCTGTTTGAACAGCATGGCTGGTCTAACACCCCCGGGCCCGTATTGCATGTGACTACGAGCCCAGGCTATTTTTGATCAAAATTTTGTCGTTTGGTAGTGTTGCAAGGTACTGCCCGCCTCAGTTATCAGTTTTTCAAACTCTTCGACAGTTCCTATCTTCTCAAATACAGTCTCAGGAGTTTCACTTTCAAGCACCATATGTCCAGACTCGCCCGCAAGCCAGTACGAACTGTCTCCATAGTCCTCAAGTATGTCCAATATAGTGTAGGTCTGCTGCTCAATCTCTCCCTTGTGAATTATGTGGATCCTGTCTCCTATTTTGAGTCTCGTCATGGGGACTGGTATGACAATGATACCATAAATTCAGCAGGTAATAATCAAATTACCTAAAATAAATCTGGTAGGACTCGTACTTTCTTGGAAATGATCTCAGACCCAAGATCAAGTTTTCTTGTCAGAGTTTTCAAAAAACTGGGTAATTTCACTAGTTAACAAACTATGATAATTTTTAACGAGTCCAGATTTCAACTATAGGCATAAATATCTAAGACATATATTCATAATATATATGTGATATAGGTGTATATGACTATACCTCTATATACTACGACCACCAATTGACAGTATGAGAAAAGATCCTAGTCATCCAGAATCTAGCCAGATAGTTGGTTCTGCAACCCATAATTCTAGACTAGCCAACCCAACACTTGGAACCATACGAATGGTGGAGGAAACACTATCTAAAATGTCAGAATCTCCATCTAGGAATAAACTCTGGAGAGCACTGCCTAGGCAGATCCAATACTCTGCTCTAAAAGCGATTTTAAAATATCTAGAAGAATCAAACAAGATTGTCTTTGACAAGAACGATAAGCTAGTCTGGATCTTTTCTGAAAATCCAAAACTTCAACAACTCAAAGAATCCAGCAAATCTGTATTTGCCTAGTAACCAAAACGTTTCTCGTATTGCGCATGTGTTTTGAATCCTTCCAAAAGATATACCACAATACCATCAGGTTCAGAGATAAGCGCATAAATAATTCTGGCACCATCACTTAACTCGTATCTCCAAGCATTATTGACGCCATACTTTTGAGCGTAGTAACCAATCAAGGATTTACTGATGTTATCTCCTTTTGTACAGTCTTCACGTAAAAGTTGAAAAGATTCACCGACTTCATTTTTTAATTTGCTTTCTG
>JBOGQT010000116.1:0-7237 GCA_050749105.1 Nitrosotalea sp.
AACTTCCTACTCTCTGAAACCAATCAGAAATCATCACTAGTGATATCACTAGCGATATATATTAATGATTCTGGCTATAGCACTGCTGCGGAGTCGACTGACTAACTTGTTTGCTGCAATTCGACTGATGAGGTTTAGCGATCAGAGGAGGTGTATAAAGCATTAAAAGTTTAAAAACACCAGAGGTGTATAAGGTGCGTATGAGACGCTCAGTACATTTGGATGATGTAGTAGAAAGAGGACTGCAAACACTTTTCTTTTAAGATCTATTTCTTCACAACCACAGAATCTAGCTCGCTTCTTGGGCCAATGTACTCTTTCTACACTCGGTCTACTTTTTACGTCTACATGATATTTTATGCTTTCGTGTATTATTTTGGAAATTGCTCCATTCACCATCGGAGGTGTAATACCAGTCACTCTTACATAACCTGTTTTTCTCATCAAAGGGGATCTATACGCCATGTATAGTATATATTGTTATTGAATGATATATTGTTGTTGATTTTTTAGAAGAATGCCCTAGAAATTTCTAACATTCCCTGATCACTGGTAGATAAAAGTATTTAGCTCGTTATTTTTAGCCAAGCTCGTATACTTTGTCATTTCTTGCCTTGACAACATGAGATGATTCAATCTATAAGAACTAGAAATAAGATTATCAGGCGTGGTAATTAGGTATGAACTATGGCACATCTAGCCTCAGATGTGTATTCTTGCTATTTTAGCAATACGTATGATTCTATAAGAACAATCCTCATTCCATCTCATTCTAAGTTGTCTCATCAGCCGAACCGCAGCACGAAGAGAAATCAGCCGTGTACGCAGCAGTACTCTGGCTATACTGCTACAAAAATGACTGACAAACTTGGCCCTATTCTTCACAAGACATATTTATCAAGTCAAAAGAAGGATGTCGAATCATGGTTAACAGTATAGAGAGTGATCTTCTGATTGTAGGTTCTGGTCTTGCTGGTCTAAGAGCTGCGATTCAAGCTGCAAAGGCTGCACCACACATCAAAATTGCTGTTATTTCAAAATTGCAGGTTATGCGTTCACACTCTGTTTCTGCTGAAGGTGGAACTGCAGCAGTTCTTTATCCTGAAGATGGAGATACTATCGAGTCTCATGTCTATGATACCGTCAAAGGAAGTGATTTCCTCGGAGATCAAGATGTAATTGAGAAACTTGTCTCCGAAATGCCATCAGAGGTTTACCAACTAGAGCATTGGGGTATGCCATGGTCAAGAAGAGAAGATGGAAGGATTGGTCAGAGAAACTTTGGAGGGTATAGTTTTCCAAGAGCAACATATGCTCAAGACAAAGTAGGATTCTATGAAATGCAAACTTTGTATGACACATGTCAAAAATTTGATAACATAGAGTTCTATAATGAATGGTTCGTTACATCGATAATCCATGATGGACAAAGATTTTGTGGCATCACTGCTATCGAGATGTCTAATGGCACTTTCTATACATTCAAGGCAAAGGCTCTGATTATTGCTACTGGCGGGGCAGGAAGAGTTTACAGCTTTTCAACATATGCGTTAGCTTCAACTCCTGATGGTCTAGATATGGCCTACAGGGCTGGAATGGCATTAAAGGATATGGAGTTTGTCCAATTCCATCCTACTGGTATCCTGCCTTCGGGCATTCTGATTACCGAAGGTGCGAGAGGCGAAGGCGGTTATCTTCTCAATAACAAGGGAGAGCGTTTTATGAAAAAATATGCACCAAGTAAACTAGAGCTAGCGTCAAGAGATGTTGTTTCACGTGCCATGATTACCGAAATTAACGAAGGATATGGCTTCAAGCATGATACCGGAGTAGATTGCTTGAAATTAGACTTGAGGCATTTAGGAAAGGAGTTAATCATAAGAAAACTTCCTGCCATACGCGAGATATCGCTAAAATTCTCAGGAATAGACCCTGCTAACGAACCTGTAGATGTCAGACCTGTATGTCATTACATGATGGGTGGTCTTCATACTAATATCGACGGCGCAACAGAAATTCAAGGAATATGGGCTGCAGGTGAAGCTGCATGTAATAGTGTTCATGGTGCAAATAGATTGGGTGCAAATTCTACTGCTGAATGTCTTGTATGGGGCAAAATTACAGGTGAACTTGCTGCCAAATACATTTTAGATGGTAAATCATCAACACCATTTCCATTACATCTTGTTGCAAATGAGGAAAAGAGAATCTATGACGGCATATTCAGAGGTAGTGGCAGTGTAAATCCATATGAAGTTAGGCAAGAGTTAACTGAAATAATGAATAACAAAGCCTATGTCTTTAGAAATGAAAATGATCTTGTTGAAGGCCTCAAGTTGATAAGGGAATTAAAACAAAAAACATGGAAACATGTAGATGATAAAGCTAAAGAATACAACACTAATTTTACAAACGTGATGGAACTCGATTCCATGTTTCGTGTAGCTGAAGTAATTTTAATGGGAGCAATTTGGAGAAAAGAATCTAGAGGAGCTCATGCAAGAACTGACTATCCTGACAGAGATGACAAGAACTTTTTGACCCACACTCTAGTTTACTATGACACAAAAGAACCAGTTATCAAGACACATCCTGTCACTATTACTAAATACAAGCCAGTGGAGAGAAAATACTGATGGCCGAACGACTCGATAACCGAGAAGGCATCAAAGGAATGGCAAATCCTACTCGCTATGGGATAGAACGAGTTGCATACTGGCTACAAAGACTGAGTGGTCTTGGCTTGCTTGCCTATTTGATTGGCCATATTTATGAAACAAGCGCAATTCTCAATGGAAAAATGGCGTGGAACAATATGTTGTCATTAACAGAAACTCCAGGAGGCCACATTGTACTTGTACTTGTAATAGGAATGTGTGTTTTCCATACTGGAAATGGAATACGACTTATGATAAGTGAAGGCGGAAAAGGAGTAGGTAAGCCTGGTCAGCCGGAATATCCGTACCGTGCATCTTCGCTGAATTCCAAACAGAGACTTTGCATATGGGTATCAATAGCGCTTGCAGCATTGGCAATGATGTATGGTGCTGGAGTATTGTTTGGTGATTAAGATGCGAGAAAGTATAATCATGAAGATACATTATGGAACTGCGCTTGGAGCAGTAGCACTTGTAGCAGTGCACATTCTTATGAGAATGTCGCAGAAATTTTCTGATTCATTACAGTATCAAAACGTATTAGCAAACTATCATTTTCTGCCATATGCACTTATGTTGGAAGTAATACTTGTGTTGTTATCAGTGCATGGATTTAATGGATTACGGGTTATTTTGTTGGAGCTAAAGCAGGGTGCTACATATGAAAGGGCAATAAACTATGGCTCAATTGCAGCAATGGCAGTTTTGATAGCTTATGGTTCAAGAACTATATTGATGGCTGGAATGGGAATTTCATAACAATGGCAACCGTAGCAGTACCAAAGGAGCAAAAACCAGAACTAGCAGAACAAGCAACACCAACTCCGACCACTGTGGAATCAAAGCCAAAGACAATAACACTTCGAATAGCTAGGTCAAATCCATCAGAAAATATTGAAACAAAGTTTGACGAGTTCAAGATTCCAGTACAAAAATGGACTACTGTACTTGAAGCGATTCTACATGTGAAACAAAGTCTTGATCATTCTGTTGCTGTTAGATATTCTTGCAGGCAAGCATCTTGTGGTTCATGTGGAATGAAAATCAATGGCAAGCCTCGACTTGCTTGCTATACCAAGGTTTCTGAACTTGAATCAAATGTTATTACAGTAGAGCCAATGAGCAACTTTCCTATAATTCGAGATTTAGCAGTTGACTTCAAACAACTCTTTTCTACTCACAAAAAGATGAAGCCATTTATAATAAATGAGGAGTCTGAAGTACAACCAGGAACTAAGGAGTTTATCCAGACACCAGAAGATCTTGAAAAGTTTCTACAATTTTCATATTGTATCAAATGTGGTCTGTGTAACTCTGCCTGTCCAACCATGGCAACAGACAAGTCATTTATTGGACCGCAAGGTCTTGCACAGGCATATCGATACACTGCGGATAACAGGGATCAGGGAAAGAAGGACAGACTCAAAATTGTGGACCAGTCCCATGGAATATGGAGATGTCATTTTGCTGGTTCGTGCAGCAATGTATGTCCAAAAGGAGTAGACCCAGCAATGGCAATACAACTACTTCGTGGCTATCTACTGGGATTTAGAAAATAGATTCTCTCTCTAAGGCTTTTTAGGATTTTTACTTGAGTTTACTTGGTTGTTTATGGCTTCGGCCATAAAGTGATTTGAGACATTCACCTTTACATCGTTTATTCCATCTATCTTCAATAAATTGTCATGAACATCTTGGGCAATCTTGAATCCAAATATTGCAGGACAGAAAGGACTTGTCAGATGCAAATCTACCTTTACATCTGAGCCTGCAATGTCTATGTTGTCTACTAACTCAAGTTCCATTATTGAGACATTTATTTCTGGATCAACAACCTTAGTCAACTCGTCAAAAATTTGTCTTCTTAAATCAGTAGACGCCTGTGCCATAAATTAAAAAAGCGTCTATGCTATATATAACCATTTTATTTTCTAAGTTGATGTACAGGTCAAGGCTAGACGGAAAATTAGACGACGTTACACTAGAATTTCTTTCATCAATTTCTGACGACTCTGTGATTGCTACATATGACATTTTAGGAAGTCAAGCTCACACGTTGATGCTTTTAGAAAATAAAATTCTTAGTAAACAAGAAGCTACAAAGATTCTAAGTGCACTTGAGAAACTAAAAAAAGAAAACATCTCAGAAAAATCAGAAGCTGAAGACATACATGAGCTCATAGAATCTTTGGTCATAAAGAAGGCGGGAAAGGAGGCAGGAGGAAAGATGCATACTGCAAGATCAAGAAATGATCAAGTATCACTTGACATTAGGATGAAAATTCGCGACGACATCAACATGGTCTGTTTTTGTCTGAATCAAACAATTGAGACACTCATTGATTCGGCAGAGAAGAAACAGCATGTTATAATGCCATTGTATACCCACATGCAACAAGCACAAGTAGGGTTATTTTCTCACTTTCTTCTTGCATATGCAGATGCACTTTTCAGGGATCTTGACAGGTTCTATGCCGCATACGGGCGAGTCAACGAGTCTCCACTTGGAGCAGGTCCTGTAGGGGGAACAAGCATTCCAATTGACAGGCAATCCACCGCCAAGATGCTTGGGTTTAAGGGGCTGGTGGAGAACTCTATTGACGCAACTACCTCTCGTGACTTTGTTGCTGAATATCTAGGAAACGCATCAATATTGATGACAAATCTGAGCAGGATGGCAGAGGATTTTATAATCTGGTCAACATCGGAATTTTCTTTCATAGATCTTGCTGACAAGTTTACTTCAACTTCGAGTGTAATGCCGCAAAAGAAAAACCCAGATGTGCTGGAGTTGATTCGTGGCAAGACCTCTCAGGTAATTGGATATCAGATGGCAGTATTGTCGAATCTGAAAGGGTTGCCATCTGGATATAACAGAGACTTGCAGCAAGTCAAGGTCTCAATCTGGCCCACTTCAAAAATAATAATTTCATCGCTCTTGGTTGTAAACTCGCTTCTGAAAACCATGAAAGTAAATGAAAAAAAATTACGTCAAGCAATAGATGGAGGATATTCTATATCCCTTGACATCGCAGAAGCTCTTGTAAGAAAAGGTATTCCTTTTAGAAATGCACACAAAATTGTAGGTAATCTAGTTCAGATTGCTTCGAACTCAAAGAAATCCCTTCTATCTCTATCGATAGATGAGATGAAAACTGTGATTCACGATAATAAAATTGATGCACGGGAGTTGCATAAAATCATCCAATCTACAACTCCCGAGTATTCACTTGAAACCAGGAAATCTCAAGGATCTGCAGGCAAACATGAACAACAACGCATGATAGACAACAGAAAACGTAAAGTCCAAGCCTACATGACTGGAACTAAAAAACGAACTAGTGAAGTAAGAGAGTCTCTTGAAACATTGAACAATAGTGTGCTATTACTGATAAAAAACACGAGTTAACATACGTAGAAAATTACTGTACCTTTATCTATCGAGGTTTTTTGTCGTTTTTTGATTCCTTTGATGTCCTTTTGTACTGGTTTTATTCTGGGAGACTGAATTCAATAATTCTTTCTTTATTGAATTAAATTCTTGTTTATTAGGTATATTGTCTACAGTCATGCCTAGATCGTTAATTGCTATAAATGATAATTCAATCCACGAGGATATCAATTCAGCATTAACAAATGATGCTGCAAGAGACTTGTAGATAGTTTTTGTTAACGGATTCGTTTCTCTAGACAATTCGGCCAAAAACGCATCTTTCATGCATTTACAGTCTGCACGCCAGTCTTTCAGATTGGATAAAGTTTCTTTGTTGATGATTTGACTATGCATAGACACCCCTCTCTATCATTCTCTTTTCAAAGTCCTTTGCTTTGTCATATGCCTCTTTGATGGGTTCCAGGGTCTCTCTTACCTTCTCATTTGTTTTACGCAGTGCTTCCTTGATCTCATCAAATTCTGGACCTTTCGGTAATTTCTCTATCAAATCAAACAATGTAGTTAAATCTTCTATATGAGAAAAGGTAATGCGACGTTCTATACCTTGAACATGACAGAGAAAACTCAGCGTCTCCCATTGTAACTTTTCATATGGATCAGTTGTAGCATCACTATACTTTTGCAAATGGTCAGACTGTTCAAGCAAAAAGTCTCCAGTATCTTTAAAATGTTGCATATATTTTCTGAGCTGTGTTACGTATGGCAACTATGTTTTCTCCTTTAGTCCATTTTTAATCTTCTTGGGATCTTCATCTTCAAGCCATGTCTTCAATGCAATTTCAACTAATTGTGATAAATCGATATCTCTGTCTATGGCATCTTTTTTTGCTTCCTTCCATACTGAAGGATCTATCTTGATAGATGTCGTTTCCCTTTTTACAACTGGATCAAATCTTATCTTCATACAATAATCCTACTTTTAGTATTATATAAATTTTGTAGTATAATTTTATGCGATGAAAATTTTATCAAACTGTATGATCGTTGATGTTAAACAGAAAATGGATCGTTAAGGACTATATCAAGAGGTGGTTATACTGTAATCTTTATTGTGGAAAATTTTAGATGGATAAATTATTCTACAATGTCGTTTAGACCATGCATGAGTTTACAAAACGGTTTCCTG
>JBOGQT010000117.1:0-1114 GCA_050749105.1 Nitrosotalea sp.
CCAACAAACGTCCCAGAAAGAGTAACACGTGCAATGTTTACTCACATGATAAATCACAGAAGTAAAGATTTTGTAAAATTATACACAGATGTTGTTGAAAAGACCCAGAAAGTTTTTGATACAACGGGAGATGTCGTGGCATTGAGTGCTTCCGGCACTGGTGCAGTAGAGGCCTCTGTTGTAAACATGGTCAAAAAAGGCGACAAGGTAATCATTCCAGTCAACGGCGAATTTAGCTCAAGACTTGTAACAATGCTAGAATGGGCAGGTGCAAGCGTCATCAAACTACAGACACCATTTGGACAGAATGCAAGTTTTGAACAAGTAAAAGAAGCATTTGACAACAACAAGGATGTCAAAGCATTCTATGTTGTATGGAATGAAACCTCAACAGGTACAATGGTAAAATATCTAGACAAAGTTTCAAGCCTTACTGCAAGAAATGATTCATTCTTTGTAGTAGATGGTGTATCAATAGTTGGCGGAGAAGAACTTCACATGGACAAGTGGGGAATAGATGTGTGTGTCACAGGAGCACAAAAGGCTCTGGCAGCTCCACCTGGAATCTCACCAATTGCAGTAAGCCCAAAGGCAAAAAAACACATGATTGCAAATCAACCACCTACATTCTACTTTAACATGGCGCGATACTTCAAGTATTATGACGAAAACAAGGAGACTCCATTTACTCCTGCAATACCATTGCTTTATGCATACAAGGAGGCACTTGATATGATACTAGAAGAGGGAATGGACAAGAGGGTACACAGACACAGAACTTGTTCTGATGCATTTTACAGTGGCCTTAGTGCGCTTGGCCTTACACCATTTGCAAAAGAGGATGCACGTTCTACAGTTGTCATTGCGCTAAACTATTTGCAAGGACTGGACGATAAAACTTTCAGAGGAACACTATCAGAAAAGTTCCGAGTCTTGGTTGCAGGTGGATTTGGAGAACTGAAAGGAAAGGTGTTCAGAGTTGGTTGCATGGGAGAGGTTAACAAATATCATGTAATGCGAACTATTTCTGCAATTCACTCAACTCTTGACATGATGGGATACAAGACAAATCCTGAAGCACTCAAAGTAGCTGAAGAGAAATTAAAAGCACTCT
>JBOGQT010000118.1:0-1798 GCA_050749105.1 Nitrosotalea sp.
CTGCAGTTTGCTTTTCCTACAAGAGTCCGACAAAGTATGATAGTTCATGTGTTTCTGATGTTCCTCCGCTATTTGGCCAGGCCGTGAGTACGTTAGCGTATATGCTGGCCAGTCCTGCCAAAGACTGGGTTGGTACGTAATATGGAAGTACCACCTCGGAATTACCCGGGCTTAGCGTGTATTTTACCGAGCCTGTACCCAACGTGTTTAGGCTAGAGTCAAAGAGATTTATCGTTACAAGAGACGGGGCTGAATATCCTGAGTAGATGCTTACCTTGACATATCCACTCTGCCCTCTTGTAAATGTCGAGACTGGATTTCCGTTCTGGTCTGTTGGCTGGACTGATACAATCTGGATTCCACTAGAAGTGGTAGAGTTGTTCTCGGCATTTACAAGACATGGGTTTGTATTGTTAACAACTGTGAGATCGCCATTGCTGTCAAAGCATGATTGCACATTGGCGTTTGCAAGACCATACTCGACGTTGAGGTTATTGTTCATCTGTACAATTTGTGCGTGATTTATTGCGGCATAGCTGTTGAAAGTTTGCATTGCCTGGTCCAAGCTTCCGCCGTTGCTAAGAATATTCTGCATTGCAGCATTTGCAGCTGCTACCCTTTGCTGCATGAAATTAAATTCTCCCTTAAAGACTCCCTGTGTTGCGTTATCTGGTATGGTAGCAAGAAAAGAAGAATATTGTGCGGATGGAGTATTTACCGCATTTGCCTGCTCAAGAGCTGTAAGGTCTTGCTTGAGCTGGCTTGCTGCCGCAAGTCTTTGCTGTTGTACAAGATTTGCGTTAACCGTTGCAGCCGTCTCGTTTGCAATTATGTTTGCTACCTGTTGTTTTGAGCTCTGAATTTCTTGCAGTATCTTTTGTGCCATTGGATCATTTTGCAGTGCGGGTCCTGCAAGAGTTGTAAACTGGGTTGAGTTCACTGCAGTTGTATTAGATGCTACAGTGGAGTTGAGCGCAGCTAGATTGAGATTAACAAGTGCAATTGACCTGGTTCCGGCATTTGTTGCTGTCCCGTTTTGGTATGCAAGTGCCAAGAGTTGTGCCTTGGCCGGGCTCATGAATGTCATGGTATCATTTTGTATGGAAACACCCAGCGTAACCATTGCCTGATTGTTTGTCATCGTAGATCCGGTATTTGATACCAGGGTTGTTCCAGCGAGGTTTTGCGGATGCTGTGTACAAGACTGTGGTGTGGTTGGCTGATACGAGACTGGAAGCGTGGCAGGATTTTCTAGACTTGCTGAGAGGCATGATTCTGTAGTAAGTGGTGTGCCACCATCGCTTGGCCAATTGGAGAATGCATCTGTAAATATGTTAGCTGTTCCTACCTGCGAGTCTGGCGGTATAAAGAACGAAAGAGTTGTCTGGGTATCTCCAGGCTTTATGGTTGAATTAACTGATGCAGTGCCAATACTGCTCTGGTTGGCATCAAACAAGTTTAGAGTAAGAAGAACAGGAATTGTTTCTCCAGAAGAGACTGATACCTGGACAAAGTTATTCTGGCCCTTCTTTATCATCGAGACTGGGTTTCCTTGTTGGTCAGTTAGCTGCACCGAATCTATCAATATCCCGTGGGTCTTGATAACATTGAACTGTGTAGAGTTGGTATAGTTTTTCCCACCAACCAGAGCCGTAGCTATAGCTTGATAGACACCTGTCTGGAAATTGGATGGAATTTTGAACTGTAGCTCGCCTGTGCCATTGTTGCCTGTGGTTACTGTCCTTGATACAATGTCATTGCCAGTAGGGTCTGCAACTACAAGCGCAATGTTTTGAAG
>JBOGQT010000119.1:0-1284 GCA_050749105.1 Nitrosotalea sp.
GGTTATTCTCTAGTACTCTGTCAAAGCATTCTATTGCTTCCTCACGTCTTGTCATCCCTGATAACACCATTCCTTTGTTGTATAGTGCCAACTCATGCCTTGGATTGATATTCAATACTTTGTCAAAGCATTCTATTGCTTCTTTGTGTCGTATCAACTTTAGAAACAGGATTCCTTTTCTGTATAGCACATCCAGATTGCACTGATCTATATCCAGTATCTCATCACAAGATTTTATTGCTTGTTCGAATTTACCAAGTAATTCTTGTATGATGACCCTACAACGTGTTGCTTTTGTATTATATGGCTGTAATTTTATGATATTTTCCAATTGTTCAAGCGCGCTCTCATAATTTTTTATATTGTAGAAAAAATTACATAATCCAAATTCTGTTTCTATGGATAATAAACTAGATTTTGTGATAAATGTGCTATTTTTAAATATTGATTTCTTGTAGATTGATATCAACGATTCTATTTTTTTCCTAGTTTCATGTGAGATTTCTATTCTCACAAGTTCGAAGTTAGTTACAAGTGAAATCTCTCTTACAAGATGCTTGATAATTCCAGCTATGAGATATGTTTGTAATTGTGATTTTTCTATATCTGAGTACATTCTATCAGTCCTTGGGAGAAACAAGATCGTAGATTTTGTCTCCACCATTGATTAAACAATATGAATCATAGCTTAAAAGCAATTGATTGCACAAATTGAATGAGCTAATGAGAGTTTTCGAGAAGTAAAAGACAAATCTGTTATGTGTTTGTAACCTATTCACTAATTTTACAATCTGATAATGGCATTGAAGAATTCTCGAAGAGTTTACCAAGATCCATTTTCTTGATAGCACAGGTAACATACAAAAGATTTAGACTGGAATCGTTTTCCTGTGTAGAATTATCTGTTTGGTTTGTAAACTTGTTTAATGAAGCAGTGAGATTTTCAAAATCGTTTTTTGAAAACGATAAACTTGCATTAACATTTAGCGTGGAATTTCTATATGATATATCCTGAATCTCTTGCGGGGTTATGCCCAAAGTGGAATTTTCTCCAATCATCTGTTGTAATTGACTTGCAGTCATATTCAAGGTAGCATTCTTACCTATGAGTTCCTGAATTTCTTGTGGTGTTACATTCAGCGAATTGTTATTTGAAGCAAATTCGCCAAGAGATGTGTTATTGGCAGATTCTCCAATCATCTGTTGTAATTGACTTGCAGTCATATTCAAGGTAGCATTCTTACCTATGATCTCTTGAAGCTCTTGCGGGGTTATGCCCAAAGT
>JBOGQT010000120.1:0-15983 GCA_050749105.1 Nitrosotalea sp.
CAGCATATTTTTAGAAATTCCAAGGAGAATAAAAACTCTGCCTAGTGCTAGTTTGTTTAAAATCCTAACATGATTAAATCTTTTCTTACATCCAGAACCCCCCTCGCAACATCTATTTTCAGCGCAGTTCATTCTACATTTTACATCCGATGTACCATAAGTTTAGAAAAAAAAACTCTCCTCCAAATAATCCAAAGTTAGAAAAAGATTCTGGAAACAAAAATTGCATGGTTTCTCTTGATCATTCCCCTAGCTTAATGTTTAGTAAATTTTTTGTGCAGTTAAACCAACTGGTTTAGTTATTATTATCTAAATTTGAGAAATTTTTTACTATAGTATCATAAAAAGGAGAATACAATTTACATGGATGGATACTTGGTATGAAAAACATGATACTAGCTAATTACAGTACTGCCAAACTCTTTGACGTACTCTCAAGCGATGTGAGATCTGAGATACTCAAAAGCCTGACAGAGGACGGACCTATTACAGTCTCGCAATTTCTCAGGCAACACCACAATGATAAACATGGAAGCAAGATAACCATACAAGGACTCTCAAAACATTTTAAAAAATTAGATAAAGCAAGGCTTGTTAAAAGAAACAAAGATGGTTCCTTTTCTGTTACGCCACTTGGATATGCGGTAAGATGGCAGCTTCCTCCCTTTGGGCTGCTTGCGCGTTATTCAGAATATTTCAATTCTCATGCAACAAATAAAATTCCAAAAAAATTTGTCCAAGAGATGCAATATGGATGATTGTAAAGAAACAAGTTGGGAAATATGGAGAAACTCAGATGGTACTATATCACCACTTCGCCTTACGCATTATTGGCAGCTGGAAATACAGAAGCAAAAAATGCAAGACGAGATATGCTAGGGATCTGTGCTACATGATGAGTGAACTACTTACAAGCTAGTCTGAAAGTAGCTACTCACTAGCTTTTTTCACATTACATAGCTACTCTGCAATTTTGCGCACTACATAGATTAGCTTTGTATTAGCTATGTAGCTTTTTCCTAGGCACTACATAGCTTTACAATTTGCGCACGAGGTTTTACTATTTTCAAAAAGTATTGTTCACGATGGTACCATGTATAGCTAAAAATCGTGCCGTAATCATCTGTAGCTTAAAGCTACAATCGATTTTGCCTAAAAATATTGGAAAGCTAAAAATCGTGCCTAAATAATTCTGGAATTATTGCGTCATCGTAGTAAGGATTACGCAATGAATCAAAGCACAAATCATAACTAGAATTTAGTCGACCTTTTTTGGCATTACATACCAGAATACGCCGTTGCGTCATCATGAATTGGAGTTTTAGGATGGCGCAATACAGTTCTTGATCCTTGTTTGAAGATCTTATTCGATCTCCAACGTAAGAAGTGGTTCTACCTTGTCGTATTCTTCCCTGAGCTTAGTGGGAGAATAATCTGTATAATGACTTTCAAGTACACCCCTTGGTGTCCTGCCACAAAAGGCATCTATGTACTTTTTATTGATTCCAGCCCTCTCGCACCTGTCTGCAAACACCTTGCGCAATAACTTGGGGTTGATATTGATTCCTGTCTGCTCAGAGGCATTCCTGAAATGTTCCTGAAGAGTACGCATGGGAAGCGAGAATATTTTAGAGTCTGGGCTGTTCTCGATGTCTCTACCAAACAGGTCTTCCAGGAGAATTACTGCAGTCTCAGATGTGACAAAGCTTATCCAGGATTGCTTGGTCTTTCCGTGATGCATCTCAGATGCATCTACCATGTTATCCCCATTGTCAAAATGCATATCTTTTACCCTCAGTCCCAGGATCTCCCCAGGCCTCAGGCCAGAGCCTAAAAGAATAAGGAATATTATCTGTGAATCACTTGGCAGGGCATGGAAAAATTCTGCAAGTTTTTCATTGCTTGGATATTCCGTGTGTATCCTTGGAATGGCTTTCTCAAACTGGAATTCATTCATCCAATTGCCTAGCTTTAGAAAGTCTCGTATGTAGCGCCTCAGTGCCTTGACCTGGTTTGTCTTCCAGGTAGGTGAGGGATTGGAGTCAAGGTATGCCTTGACTGATTGTTCGTTGATTTTTCCGTTGGAATGTTGTAAGAAAGATTGAATGGACGACTTTTGGTTTTGAATTGTATTATCCTCAAGATCTAATTCCTCTTTTGCATATACCTCATAAGCTTGTACGCTTTCTTCAACGTTTGATATGTCAAGTTCCTTATCAGGTACTATATTCAGCGCCTTCTCAATCCTGGAGACTTTGACAAGTAGCTCATCGAGTTTTTCTGAGTCACTTTGAAACATGTTTCAATATCTGGGTGTTAACTTACAAGAAAGTTGAGATTTTATATCGTGTCATCGTGTTATGGAAAATAGCCCAAATTCATCCCTGTTTTGCCAAATCTTTCAAATTATGGCACGATTTGATCTATCGTGGCATAATTTCACTTTTCAGGTCAAAATAAGCTGAAAAAGGATCTCTTCACTATGACACGATGACACTATCACCAGGGTAAAGAACTCTCAATTTCTCATGGTGCATGCTGGTCTGCTCTTTGATCCATTTCTGCAATTCTTCTTGAGTGAATTCTATGTCATTGACATCGATTTTTTCAAATTCCTTCTCGGTCAGATAATACGTGTATTCCTTGGATTTTAATTTCTCTCTGTGCAAGAATCCCGCATCCCATAACTGGTTCATCAATTCTCTTGTCCTGTTATCACTTTTTTTCAGGATCGTGGCCATCTCTTTTACAGTTACCCCTTCCTCCGCAGTCAGAGGATCCAACGTTTCTTGGGTCTTGTTACCATTGGCCTTTTCATAACAAGCTTGTTTTATTTTGGCAAATATTTCCATCGAAGATTCGTTTAGCTTGTTAAGAGTTTGTTTGATGGTAGAGCCTGCTATTTCCAAAGCCTCTTTGAAATCTGAAGGCTCTGCTATAAGCGCATATGTGTAACGCTGTTCTGTCTCACCAAATGAACCACCAATAAAGTTTTTTCCATCCATATCTTGTATTCTTATTCTATTAGAAGCATGCAGGAGAGTTATCACACATGTTAAATTCAAAATCTTCTGCAAATCGCGTCTGATGGTAATTTGTTTTGTCGGTATCCTATCCATGATTTTTTTACCAAACGGAATTATTATATCAGTTATCTGATGACAAAGTCCCTTGTAAATCTCAACCAGTTTTTCTAGTTCCTTTACCTCTGACTCCCATTTGTCGTTTATGGCTAGTGTTGAATAATTATCGAAAATATGAGAGACAATTCTTTTTGTCTGTTCTTCAGTCTCATCCACCTGACCCAAAAACGTTCTGTTCAGGGTTTCGGGGTCTATGTTGAAATTAGTTGAGGTTGAAATGAAAACTGGGATTCCATTGACCTCAAAGGTGGTCGGAGTCTGCTTGCCTGGCTGGTCTCTTTCAACCAACCCCACACGAATCTTTCCTTCTGTCAAAAGAAATTTCAGGCTTCCAATACTAACCTGCTTGTTTTCATTAGTTCTCTCCATCTGCTCCATTTTGAAGATCTTTCCATCCAAGCTGAAGGCGATTTGCCTCTTCAGAAATGCCTGGCTGTAATCCGTATAATCAATGACATCCTTCCTAAACGGGGCCAAGATATTGTTTACCAAGTTTGATTTTCCGGCGCTGCTCTGGCTAGCTATTATGACAGAAAGCCTGTATTTTCTAGGCAAATTCCTAGATATGCAGGCACCAAACAGGACCTTGATGTTGTTAGATTCTCCAACTATTTTGTTGCTATAACCTTTGGTAATTTCATCAAGAATCTTTGGATTTTTGACATCGTACCTTGTATCAAAAGGTTCTTGTGTCATCTTAGACTCTCTAACCTTGCTAGTCTTTCTGATTGCAATTGTAATAGATCGGTCAATTTTCGCATCTGTTTTTCCAAAGATAATATCTTCTCTTGAAGAGAGACGTTTTTTGCTGAATCAGTACATTTGTGAAGTGCGGTAGCTGTAGAATCGTCATATGCATGCCACATTCCATTAATCTGAATCATTGAGATGGTATTACCACATTTGTTACACGATTTGCTATAACTCATGTCAAAATCTTCCAATGAATAGCGATCCCGATGGCCCGTAGCACTTCTAGCACTTGGTCTGTTGTGAATGGATATCCCACCATACCTGAATGAGAATGTGTCAAATGCCACGACAGACTTTTCAACGAATGAAATGTCTTGGTTCTTTTTGTCTTGCTTTTTGCCTCAAACCTGCAAACAGGACATCTTACCCTGATTTCTCTTGAGAAGATCTCATAGTACACTCCCTCTTCTTTTATTAATAACTCAGTGTTTAACAAAATCATCAACTCCGGTATTGGAGAGTTTTGTTAGAACCTGACTCTCCAATACTAATCTTCCTTCTTTGTCAATTTTACCGCGAAACTCAATTGGTTTTCCGTCGTTAAGCTTTAGGAATTTTCTCGAAAGACCAATTACGATATGTTGCTCATCAAATTCAATTGTAGGAGTACTGCCTAGATCTTCTTCCTTCAAATTTTATTCACCTTACATCTGCAATTTTCAACATTTGTTATCAGTTCATTTATGACAGAGTCATAAGTTGATGAAAGAGTCCCAAATCTTGCAAGCCTGTTCTTTGTTTCTTTTTTGATTTGAAGGGTAACGTACATTATCTGCTATTGATACTACAAACAGTAATATAGTAGCTGTGGTATTACTAATTCATTGAAGACTAGTAGTAAAAGAAAGAAAAAATATGACTTATTTTATGAGAAAATCAAGGATTACCATCAAAGAAAATTACTAATGGAAAGAGATCAGAAGTTGAAGTATAACGAAGACGGAGATTATTCCAAGGAATATTACACACTAATAAAAGCAAGGAAAGACATCAAGGATAAGATCAAAGAAATCATTGATGCAGCCTTGGTATTTTCTGAAATTGTTATGATGGGAGAATTCTCCGCAAGAAGTAGTAGAGCTGTACCAGGACGACCGATTACTAGAATATTTAACGATCCAGATTTGATAGATTACGAATTGACAGGAGACGAAGGAGATGTGAGAGAGGCGATTTCCAATGAGGCCATAGAATTTGTAAAGGATGTGTTCAACGAGGAGAGAATAACGCGGTTACTTGATGCCATCTTCTTTCATGGGTATAGACCCTTGAAACCAATACTAGGTATGGATGGAGAACCAACAGGAGAATCGATTCCACAGAGACCACCCATAATTGGTAAAGAACATGGTGAATATCTTATCCGGATAGCAAAAGTAATGGCGACAACCTCAATCAATGAATTAGAGAATCATCTTGATTCTTCATATGCAAAGTTTCTCTCCGAAGATCTTAAAAGGGCGGTGGAAATATGTAATGTAATGGGTGGACAAACAAAGTCCACACGAGTCTTTCCTGAAATATTACCCGAAAAGTTGGGTTATTCTATTTAAAACACAAGGTCTAAACCATTGATTAAATATGGAGAGAGGAAGGAGATTTTGACATGAACGTAGAGCACGAGGATCCTTTTGTAAAGATAGCCGCCCTTATTGGCGGGGACGAATATCTCAAGGTGGCCAGATCTCTGTTAAATACAGAAGATGCAACAGATGAGGAGATTGCAAGCTCTACAGGCCTTAGGATCAACATTGTCAGAAAGGTATTGTATGACCTTTTTGGAAAGGCCTTGATAACTGGAATAAGAGTAAAGGACGAAAAGAAAGGATGGTTTGTTTACAGATGGAGAGCCAGAAAAGACGAGGTAGACAATTTTATCGAAAATCAGAAGAAAAAGATTGTCGAGAGGCTGCAACAAAGAATGGATTATGAAAATTCTGCAGACTTTTATCATTGTGGAAATTTAGACTGCCAAAAACTGACTTTTGAGAAAGCTTTGGACTTGTCCTTCAAGTGCCCCACCTGCGGAAAACTTGTTAACCTATCGAAAAATGACAAGCTGAAAAAATCGCTACAGGGAAAAATTGATCAATTACGTGGAGACCTGAAGCACTAAAGTACATAGTGCAAAACTATTTCGTTGCCAACTCTTTTGATTTGTTTTAGCCTAAAAGAATACGATATATTTTCAAATCCCAACCCTTCCACTAGTGAGACAGCTTCTTTTCCACCTATAACATAGGGAGCTATTGTTACAATAATTTCATCGATTAATTTTTCTTTCAAAAAATTCCAATTAGTTATCCCACCACCCTCAACAAGCATCTTTTTGATACCTCGCTTTGCCAATATTGCCAATAGTTTTTTGAGTTCAATTCTAATTTTACCACATCTGATAACTTCTAATCCTTTCTTTGTAAGAAGGGATACACGTTTTGTTGGTGCCATTTCTGATACTATTATCATGGTAGGAATAGTTTTTGATGTCTTTACAATTTTGGAGTCAAGGGGGATGCATGCCTTGGAATCTAGAATTATTCGAATGGGGTTTGTACCTTTTACGCGTCTTGTGGTAAGGGAAGGATTGTCTACAGATACCGTATTTCTTCCAACTACAATAGCATCCACACTACCGCGAAGATTATGGACCCGGGTAAGATCTTTGTCTGAGGAAAGTCTTGATTTTCCTGTGCGTGTAGCTATCTTTCCATCTATGCTCATGGCTGCGCTGAGTATAACATACGGTTTAGAATTTCCCATGTACTAGCTCTCCTTCAAACATAACTGCCCTAATTGTGCTCTCTGATGCACGATGTACTATAGCCGCATAAGGATTGTGCATCGGTTCTAAATCAATTGCGTGTTTTTCCACAAAGATACAGTCTGCAAAACTATTTCTTTGAATAACTCCGATTTTATTGTCAAATGCATTTGCAGCGTTGACTGTTGCCATCTTTAGTATAGATTTTGGAGATATTCGAATTTTGTTCATGCCCATAGAAACTTTCCAAAGATAGTCCATCTCCTTGAACATGTCGGGGGAATTTACCATTACATTATCGGTTCCAATTGTTACATTACATCCTGCTTTCATCATTAGGTTCACATTAGGAATGCCCTCTGCAAGGGCTCCATTTGCACGCGGACAGACTACAATTCCTGCTTTATTCTTGGCAACAAACAGAAGATCACTTTTTGAAGCATATGTCATGTGTATAAGTAAATCTGGCTTTGCAAGCAAGGCCCTTTGAGTTTCTGTTTTTTGTGTTATTCTTTTTGATATTTTGTTGCTTTCATCTGTTTCCGCCGAATGAATAGCACGCATGGTCTTCTGTTTTGAAAAATGCTTCAAGACAGAATTACTAAATTCATTTGGCCCACTTATTCCCAGACCGTTACAATTTTTTAATAAATTTGCAAGATCAGCCTTCTTTGAGTCTGGCAGAGAGACATTTTGTCTTATCAATTTGGAGTCCTGATAGTAATTTATTCTGCCTAAAATTACTGGCCTTATCGGAATTCCAGATGATGCATTTTTTAGTATATTGATTCCTTCCAGACCACCCTCCCTAAAGTCGATGAAGGTGGTTATGCCTTTTTGAATCATAGAGATGCAAGAATTTCTGATAAAATTTGTAAGATGTGAAATCTCTGAATTGTTAAGAATTCTTTGTTTAAATCCACTTACGGGATGAATCTTTGATTCCACATCAGAATTGATTCCTACATCCTTGCCTATCGAGTCCCCAATATGCGTATGTGAGTTTACAAAGCCGGGCATCATCAAGAGACCTTCACAATCAACAACTTTCTCTTTACTTCCAGGTGTCAGATCTTTTCCTACTGATTTGATGTATTTTCCAGAAATACTCACGTTTGTTTTAACAATATGATCTAGTTCTTTACCATAAAGAAGACTAACATTTCGTATTAACATGCAAGCTCAAGAACTCTCTGTTCATCTTTACCAGAATCGCGAAGTTCTCGTATTTTGTCAAGCGATTTGGTAGCTAGCTTTGCTGCATCACGGCCTGTCCTTGCAGTTCCTATGCCACAATTGAACGATATGCCATGTTGTTCTTTTATCAATTCAAGGAATTTAGATATGTTTTCTTTTTCAACTGTAGAACTAACTATCATAAAATTATCTCCTCCCATAAAGAATGTAAGTGAGTTCTTTTTTAGAAAATATTCTGACATGTCAGAATATAATTTGATGATAAGCGATGAGATTTCATATGGTGATTTTTTGGCTGAAATTGATGTAGAACCATCCACATCCATGTGTATTATTTGCACCAAGTTATCACTACTTTGCAGAGGATGCCCGAAGATATTGTGCTCTTTATCCAAGATAATCTTCATCCTTCTTGCATTATCTGCATTCAAATTGGCTTCAAAAGGTGTCTTTCCTTGCCCTATTGTCATTGACAAGCCTAGATCAAAGAGTTTTGCCAGCTTTTCTTGAATTTCTACATGATCCTTTACCGTAAGCCCATTTGTGATAACAAAAATCTCATCGAATCTATTAGGAAATGCAAGACAGTTCTTCTCTGAAAACAAATTTTGGATTTCTCGATATAGTGATGACTGGAGCATCTGAAGATTGTGTTCTCTATCGCTTCCCAAAGTCAAGGTCCACGGGCCGTATCCTGTTATTTTTAGTATAGTAAGTTGAATCATCTCAAATCTTTTTTAATTCATCAAGTACTTTTTCGACAGCCTCAATTGCTCTTTCTGAGACTGGTCTTATTCTCTGATGGGCCTGCCTGTCACTCATGCCAGGACCTGTTATCCCAAGAGAAACAGGTTTTTGATATTTCAAGGACAGTTCAGTTAGTGTCTTTGCCGCTACAGTTGCAATTAGTTCATCATGTTTTGTTTGGCCTTTGATTACTGCACCAAGTGTTACCACAGCATCAACCTCTTTCTTTTTGAGCAATGTTTCTATTACAAGTGGCATGTCAAATACGCCTGGAACCTTGCAGGTATGACTTACATTCATCTTAAGAGATCTTGCCTTTTCAAGTGCAACTTCAAGCATTTTTGAGGTTACTTCATCGTTGAATTCTGCTACTACAATTGCAATGTTCAAAATCAATGCTCCTTTGCGTATTCCACAAGCTGGCTTCCATCAAAATATGGCATGGCATTTTGCTTTGCATATTTTTTTGCCTTTTCAGCAGAAAGTGCACCATATGTCTCTGAATCCAGCATTTCGCAAATAACAGTTACAGGTGACAAGCCTGCAAGAGTAGTCAAATAAACTGACATCTCCGTATGTCCTAGTCTGCTAGATAATAGTCCTTCCGATGCAATAAGGACCGGCACGTGTCCTGGTGTTTTAAAACTCGAATTGAATATTTCCTTCTTGTTTTTGTCCTGGTTTTTGTATAGTCGTGCCACTTCTGACATTGTCAATGCCCTATCCCTGTCTGTGACTCCGGTATAGGTACTCTTATGATTAATTGAGATTGAAAATGACGGTCTGTCTCCATATGGTGCTTTTCCGATAATCATTTTTTTAGATTCTGCATCAACATTTTGAGAGCTAGAAAGTATATCATGCATATAGTTCAGACCCAAGTTTTTTGCAAAAGAATGGTTCACGGATAAGCATATGAGCCCACCGGCATCCTGTCTCATTCTAGCAATGTGCTCAGGAGTAACAAAATCAGCTGCAATTACCATATCTACCTCATTTTCTCGCGTATTTCCGTCATGAAGCAAGACAAACTCACCCCTTCTCAGTGAAGATAGAGCTTCTTCCAAGGACATGAATGATCATCTTGAAATTATAATTATAAATCTTACTACAAAATTGGTTATTACCATAAAAGTAGTAGATGACTATTTTTCAGATAAAATATACTTGCCAAGGACATCGGTTTCAATATTAACTTTATCGCCAATTTTCTTCAGTCCAAGATTTGTTACTTTCATGGTATGTGGAATTATAGAAACTGAAAATTTGTTTTTTATTTTATCAACTACTGTCAGACTTATGCCATCAACTGTTATAGATCCTTTTTCGGTAACATATTTTGTTAGTTCTTTTGGTAGCTCTATCCAGATCTGCACTTGACTGGGTTGCTTGTTTATTTTTAAAATCACTCCTGATCCGTCAACATGTCCAAGTACAAAATGTCCCTCCAACCTATCGCCTACCTTGAGACTGCGTTCAATGTTTACTCTATCGCCGTTCCCTAAAGAACCAAGATTAGTTTTCTTTATTGTCTCTCCAACCATCTCAAATTCTGCAATGTTTTTTGCAATATTTATCGCTGTAAGACATACACCGTTTATTGCAACACTGTCTCCTATTTTGAGTCCTTTTGCAATCTTGCCAAGACTTATCTTCATTCTTGCCTCACTGCGAGTCTTTGTGTTTCTGTCAAATTTTTCTATTGTACCTAATCCTTCAATGATTCCCGTGAACATCAAACGCCGTAATTTTATAGATTGATCGTGATTTATGTTCATCGGATATGCTTGCGATAAATTTGATAGTTATACAGTACCGACAGATGCAAGTAATGCCTTTGCTCTCTTAAAATGGACCTCATCTATCATCTTGTCCTCCACCTTTGTTGCTCCTTTCTTCTTTTTCTTTGCTGATTCGTACGCATTGATTACTTTTTTTGCCCACTCGATTTCTGAATTTGTCGGATAAAATGCCCCATGTGTGACCTGAATCTGGTTTGGATGGATGATGGTCTTTCCTGTATATCCCAGACTCTTTGCCATGGCACAATCTTGTTCAAGACCGGTCTCGTCATTTAGGTCCTGCCAGATTGCATCTAGGGCGTACTTTCCTGCTGCTTTGGCATCGATTGGGATCTTTGCTCTTGCATATTTTGCGCCTTCTGCTTGTTTTGTATATTCTACTCCCAGATCATTGAGCAAATCAAAGACTCCAAACACTAATGCTGATACGCGTTTGCTTGAGGATGCGATAGAATAGGCGTTTACCACGCCTTCTGAGGATTCTATAGATGCCATAATCTCTATTGGTTTTAGTTTTCGCTTCTTTTCCAAACCTGCCAAAGTCCTCTCTATTTTTTTAATTTCATTTACATTATTGACTTTTGGAATCACTATACCATCGATTCCCTTTTGAACAACTGCGGCAAGATCATCTTCTACCAGTCCTGATACGGGAGCATTTGTCCTAACATAGATTTCAGATTGATAGTCAGAGCGTTTTTTCAATGCATCTTTGATTAAATTTCTTGCAGATTTCTTTTCTTCAAGCGGTATAGAATCTTCAAGATCAAAACAAACGATGTCGGCAGAAAGTGTCTTTGCCTTTTCTAAGAAACGTTGGTTATTGCCTGGTACAAATAAAAGACTACGTAAGAGTCTAGACATAAAATTGGTTGGACTAGGGCTTCATTAAGATTTTGCCGAAGAGTCCTTTTCCAGTCAACATCTTTGTATGCGCTTCTGCTGCATTTTCAAAGCTGTATGTAGAATCAATTATAGCCTTTATCTTCTTTTTACCCATCCAGAATAGACCTTGTTCTAATTCTGCTTTAGTTCCCTGCGTAGAACCCAAGATGTTTGTTCCTTTGAAGAATATGTGTCTGAGGTCAGTCTTTGCATCATAACCGGTAGTTGCTCCACATGAAACTAGAGTTCCACCATACTTTAGCAATGTAAGTTGGGCGTTCCAGTGAGTCTGTCCAATATGGTCAAATGAAATATCAATTCCACCGTATGGCTTTGCTATCTCTCTTACCTGTTTGCTCCAATCTTCCTTTCTGTGGTCTACTGCATAATCTGCACCAAGTTGTGTTAACTTGTCTAGCTTGTCTCCACTTGCGGTTGAGATTACAGTACAATTGTAAAGTTTTGCAATTTGAATTCCAAAGCTACCTACACCAGAACCTCCTCCCATTATAAGGACAGTCTGTCCTGGTCGGATCTTTGCTCTGCCTACTAACATGTGCCAAGAGGTAAGTAGTGTCATTGAAGCAGCTGCTGCTTCATCATAGCTTACACCATCAGGAATCTTTGCTACATTAACTTCAGGTAGATGAGTAATCTCAGAGAATGCCCCCCAGAGAGGACCAGTCTGGAATCCCCAGATGCTTCTTTTCTGACAATCATATTCGCGTCCATCAGTACATGCTTGACATATCCTGCAAGACATGTTTGAGTGAGAAACAACCCTGTCACCAACCTTGAAACTTGTAACATCTTCACCAACTGCAATTACGTCTCCCGCAGCATCAGAACCAGAGATATGTGGCAATGGAACAGGGACTGGTTGACCACGCATTCCCCAGATATCATTGTAGTTTAATGATGTTGACTTTACCTTGAAGACAACTTCATTTGGTTTTGGTTTTGGATCTGGAACTTCTTTTACTTGTAAAATTGATTTGTAATTGTCATCTGGAGCATATTTCTCATAAACAACTGCTTTCATAGATGGTTTCGACTAATTTACCCCTAATATATTTTCCCTAGAATTTATCTTCGGTTTATCTTAAAGTCACGCTTTGGCTGTTGGATAGAAAGCAAGATCTGCTTTAGTTGATCGTCTGATATCTGGTTGTGCAATCTTCCTTGAGATGCCATGCCAAGAAGATAATTCTCTACCATGGCTGCAAGATCAGGTTTAACCATCCTTACATTATTCAACCTCAATCTAGCTTCTGGTACAAGAAGGGTTTTCAGAGCTTGTTCTTTCATGGCTGTAACTTCAGTGTCAGTAGGATTTTTCTCGTCGTTTGGATCTTGGTTACTCATAAGATCACTAGGAATACTTTTTTAGATTTGGATTTTTTGCAACCATTTCGTTTAGTATCTCAGTTGACACACGATCAACTTTTTTCATTCCCGCATGAGAAATTGTTCTTCCTTTTCCTTCTACCTTATCAAGATAACCCAGTTTTTCCAAGTTGTGGATGGCAGTTCTAATTATTGCACCGCCAGCATCTTTGTGGTGTGCTCCTCCATATCCTACTGGTTTTGTTCCGCCATACATTGTTCTAAGATCCTGTACGCCAATTGGTCCATGCAGGTAAATTTTTCGCAAAAGTGAGGCACATCTTGTATAGTACCAATCGTTTTGATGTGGAGGTCTCACTGCATGTGCACCTGTCTTGACAAATGGAACCCAGCTAGGTTGAGTGATATCTTCAGTCTTTAAAATCTCCGATAACCTGGTAACCAGTAAATCTGCGGGTACGTCATATGCCTTTGCCATAAAATCCAAAATTCAAAGTTCGTCTTATAAACCATAGTTCTGTCAGGCGCCATGACTCTGAAATATTGAGAGCCATAAGATGAATAGATAGATCATTGACCTTTGGAAGCTTGTTTTTTTATTATTTTTCTGTATGTATGATTACAAAATTTACAGGTTATGCGTATTGATTTTACATCAGATCTACCCAATCGAATTCTCGATGTGAATCCCGGAACAATAAATTTCTTGCATTTCTTGCAGAAATTCATTCTAAGCTCATAAGGCATCCTGACACGATACTTTGTGCTCAGTCTCTTTGCTAGACTTGCTTGCCTTTCAGCTAACTCGGGATCAGGCCTTGCATTTGATAAAGCGTTTTGAATCAAGATTTGCATCCTTTCTATTATGAGATCCCGCAGGCTGGCTTTCATGTTGGTTAATTAGTACCTACCCTTAAAATACAATCTTGCTGTCACTAGTAATTGCAGAATCAGCTTTAGAGATAATACCTAAAGAGCTCCAAAATCATAATTCTGTTCTTGCATCAGCCAAGAGATTCAACAAAAAACCATCCCAGATTCTACTTGATGTGTCATGGCATTTTGCCGCAATGAAGGGGATAAAAAATGAGATAAAAAGAGGCAGGCCAGATTTGATACATTTTTGTCTTCTTGAGGCATGCAGTATACCCATCTATTTTGCAAACAAGCTTCAAGTCTTTGTGCACACAATTGATGACAAGGTCATATCACTTGACACATCAATCAGGCTACCCAAATCCTATCACAGATTTGCAGGACTTATCGAGAAACTATATTCTGAGAACAAAATTGAGGAAAATGGAAGAAATCTACTTGAAATTAAAAAAATGAGTTTTGAAGATCTTATCAAAAAAATCAAGCCCAAGCAGGTAATTGGACTTTCAAGCAAAGGAATTTCATCTTCTTATCAGCAACTCGCAGAAGAAACAAATGAAGACACATGCATTGTGGTTGGAGGTTTTGCAAAGGGCCAGTTTTCTGAAAACATCAAGAAACATTTTGATAAAACGATATCAGTTGACAAGAATCCTCTTGAAGCCCACATAATTATTTCTCGCATATTATACGAGTGTGAAAAAAGAATTATTACATAGTCATTAGATTGGCAGAGTGGTGCGGTCGTAGTATAGTTTGGTTAGTACACTGGCCTTCCAAGCCCGTTACCCGGGTTCAAATCCCGGCGACCGCATTTAATTTTGATTCTAAGATTAGTCTTTTTTGTTCAACTTTCTCTTGTTGTGGAGTCAAGAAAATCAACAAAGTCTTTCATGTGTGCCTGTTTTGTTTTTTCCCAAACTTTCTTAAATTTAGGTATAGTCATCATTGTTTTTGTTAGTTCTTGCCATCGTGACCATATGCCAAATTCTATTGTTTTTGCTTTATTCATGAGATACAGAAATTCAAACAGATCAAGAAATGCTACGGCTGTATAATACTCGTCAGGATTATCTACTAAAGAAAAACGTTCTGCAAACGCGGGACTCTCTTTTGCCATTTTTGTAAAAGTTTCAGTCTTTTCAAGGTTAAGTCTTGCTTCTATTATCCTTGTATAGATCTGCTGTTCAGTCTGAATGCGCATCTCTTTTTTTACTGTTGAAAATTGCCATAAAGAGATTGCAAGTATGCAAGTAAGGATACCAACGATAACGAGTTCTAAATAATCCATGAGTACGTCAAATAAATAGAATTAAGGATTGATTATTCCTCTACCTGTAATTTTGCCTTCTTTTAGCATTGTCAGTGCTGTTGTTGCCTCGCTTAGCTTGAATCGATTTGAAACCACAGGTTTGATTATTCCTCTTTTGGTAAGGGAGACTAGTTCAATCATGTCAGTCAATGAGCCCGTATAGGAACCAATTATTTTGTACGCTCTTGTAGGCATCGATACCAAGCTTAGTTGTAATTCCCCACCAAAGAGTCCTACAAGTACGACTCTTGCTCTTCTTCGAAGTATTTGCATATCTGTTTCGACCGTTTTGCTGGCATTTACAAAATCTATAACAGCGTCAGCTCCGAGATTATCTGTCAATTCCATTATGGATTTTGCCACATCTTGATTTTTGGAATTTATAGTAAAATCCGCGCCATTTTGTTTTGCGACTTTTAATTTTTCATCATCAATGTCCATTGCAATTATTCTTGCGCCTGTCACTGCTTTTGCAAGCTGGATTGCCATCAGGCCAAGTCCTCCAGTCCCCACAATGACAACATTATCGTTAGGTTTTAGGTGCGTGTTTTTCACGGCGCCATAGGCCGTAAGTGCTGCGCATGATAACGTTGCGCTAGTGTCAGTGTTCATGTCACCAAGTCTTACAAGATATTTGTAACTTGGAACAAGCAAGTATTCTGCATAACCTCCATCGTGATATACCCCTAAAGATCTTGGTTTGTCACAGAGATTTTCTTCCCCGATTCTACAGGCAGGGCAGAGACCCTCTCCTATCCAAGGAAAAACAAGAACCTTTTCATCTTTGGCAAATCCCTCTACCTCTTCACCCATGGAATCAATTATTCCCGCCACTTCATGACCCGGAGTGAGTGGATATTTTACGCCCCTGTCAGTTGTCTTTAGGATTTGACCACCTAGGCCCTCGTAGCCTCCTTCCCACAAATGTATGTCGCTATGACAGACACCAGCTGATTGAACTTTAATCAGAACTTGCGAGCCTCTTGGCTTTGGAGTCTCAAGTGTTTGTATTTCTAATGGTTCTTTTACTCTGACAATTCTTGCCGCTTCCATATCATTGGTTGATTATCATACGATATAAGGCATAGCAATTAATTGCACTAGGGTATTTCATATAAAATAGAAGAACATTATTTCATGTGGACAAAATTGTTTTGGAT
>JBOGQT010000121.1:0-5274 GCA_050749105.1 Nitrosotalea sp.
GAAGCAAAAACCCTGCCAATTCCCTCAAGAAAAGAAACACTTGCATACATGGTTGTAAAGAAAACATAGTTTGACGCAATAGAGCTCATTTTATCGGCATTTTGAGATTTCTGGTCAACTATCTGTAAAAAGTTGCTTGCATTTTGAGAGTCTGACTGGAGTGGATATTCTGGCATATCAAATGGCGTAGGTGCCGCCGTGACATTGTTAAAGGGATCGGTCTTGATCCATGCATCAAAGGCAGCTCTCATTTCAGGCCGAAAATTGTTCTTGTAATAATCGCTTAATTTTTGATCATGGTTAGATACTGCATCAAGATATCCAGTAAATGCAATTGCGTCAGTCAAGGTGTACTGTCCTTCTTTTAATTCTGCTGTTGTAAATTCGCGGTGTGCAGTGTTTGCCTGTTTTAATTCAAACGTCAACGCACTACCCCATAACTCATGTTGATAACCACACCAAGCCGTCACAACAACTGCCAACCCAAGTATGATGGCATAGGCAAAATCCATCTTGTCTAATTTACGGTTTTTGTCATCTGATGACACTAGGTAACCATCACTATTCAAAATATATCTCTAAAGTTAAGAGTTGTTAAATTACAACATTATTTACGATATTTTCATAATGAGATTTTTGTAGACCATGCTAACATTGTATCTCGGGGATATTTGAAAAGACAATACGTCAGGACAAGGCACTGCAAAATTTAACGCAAACTACATGACAAATAGTTCCTGATATTTCTAGGCACGAAAAATTTTCTTCAAAATCTTACCATTTATTACCATTTAGAGATCTGAAATGAAAAATTGGCTTTTTTAGACCATTTAAAACCATTTAATTCTGGCAAAACCAGATTTTTTGTTACCGGGTAACAATCTTACCAACAAAGGCCCGCTACAATAATCACCATCAATATAGATATACCGGAACTATAGTGATCAATTTTTTATCTTATAATCACGTATATTATTTCAGATAGCAATAGGCGACAACACCGAACCCAAAAGTGGAGGGGCGGTGGATTGACAATCAATGGACTGTCACGTCCTAATGTCTATCTGAACAAAACCGTCCGACCGGCAAAGGTGAAGATGCGGTTGTCTAATTTAGAGTTCAGGCGAAGGCTTGATCTTCTGGCCAGACAATCGCCCGCCAGCGCTCAAACACGGGAAACTGTGCGTCAAAACACGGGAATCTTGTAAAGTGTTGGTGAGGGCAAACCGAGAAGAGACTAGGATGCAAAACCGTGATGTCGCTCCAAAGGAAAGCCACATCCCGCCGAAGGTCGGATGGAATTTTTATCATTATCCAATATGCACTGTTAGATTGTCATAGTTCCTACCAAGCCAAAACAATGATAAAAAAGAGTGAAAGGGAACTTGCTTGCCTATCCCCTAGCTTCAGAAAGAATCTTTTTCAGTGTGGATTCAAGCTCTTTTCTTGCGTCAACCTCTTGCATCTTTGATTGCCAAATCTTGCTAAACGACTCCACTACTGCATCAGCAGTCTTGTCAAGTGTGGGTCCCATCTTGGCATCTATTCTCTTCTTGATGCGTTCTACCTGCGCTTCGTGCAATGCCTCAAAGAATACACGCTTGTACATTCTTGACATATGCGAAGAATCGTGGTGCCCATGACCACATCCACAATGCCCATGCGATGACATTGAACCGCATCCACATGCCTCGTTTCTTTCCGTGTTACATGATTCGTCTTTACATTCCATATTGCTTTCTTACCTTATACAGTCACGATTGATTATATAGTATCTTGGATGATTCCCAAATTTGACTGATGATATATGAATTCGCACTTACAATTCTTACATCTGCAGATTTGAAAAAAGTAAAATATTTTCGTGGACCCCAACAAAGTATCACGTTATCATTATTCTGTAGCTACTCGTATCAACTCAGAAATTTGCTTGCCCTTTCCTTGGGAGAGCGCTGATATGCCTCCTATCAAACTTTCAGTTGCAATGCCTTTTTCCGCAAGCGCCTGAACGGCCATAAGCGAAGTATTTCCAGCCATGCAGACAAGAAGCGACTTGTGAGAGCCTTCAAGAGCCTTGTCCAGCCCCTCTGGTATCTGCCTCTTCATCAAAAGCCACTCGACATCTCTTGCAGTGGGAACCGCAATCTTGCTCTTGTCAATGCCCAAACTTTTTGCAATCATCTCTATTCCCTCCTCGCGTGGGGTATACTGGGTATGAACCCAGATGATTTTATCATAATCGCCTATGCTTGATGCGGCTTCCTGGAGCGAAACCTGGGTGCGGCTCTGCTTCTTTCCAATAGATTCAAGATTCTTTTTGTACTTTGATATCCCGTCTGCAACTATTACAATAAATTTTCCACCAAAACCACCAGAGCTTGCCATCTGCATCACAGCGTATAGCGCAAGGGCACTGCTCTCTCCTATATCATGACCCTTGTCCACAAAAAACTTTAGCAATTGCTTTGCCTTTTCAAAATCAACTTCGTGTTCTCCGGCATATATGCCAGGCTCGTAAAACTTTAATCCAGAAGCCTTGTCCTTTGTCCTAATTCCTGCAACGTCTTGGCTACCAAGTGGAAATACCACATGCACAGACTTTTTCCCATATTTTTCAGAGATATATCTGCTCAAGCCACCTGATGTACCGCCTGTGCCAAATGTACAGACAATCATATAGTCTGATAGCGAATCTCCTTTTTCATGCAACTGCTGGTCTATCTCTGGTGCAGTTACAGTCCTGTGCACGTTTATGTTTAATTCATTGTCATACTGTTCTGGACAGAAACCATCATAGATCTTTGCAAGAAGTTTTGCCAAGTTTATGATATCCTGTCCGACTAGAAGCGATTGCACCTCAGAGCTTGCTTTATCAAAAATTACAGGGTCAAAGCCAAGCTCAGATAACTGTGAGCGGATATTGGCGGCAGTTGCCTTGGCAGCCAAAACATTTGGATTTTCCTTCATTCCAGGAGCAGGACATATGTCCATGTCAAGATTTATGATGCGTATCTTTTCGTTTCGCAACTCTTCGAACACTCCTTCTTGGAGCTTTCTTGAGACCAGCGTAACTACATCCAGTCCAAGTTTTGACAGCTGCCCAAGTGCTATGCCAAAGTTGCCTGAGGTAGCTTCGAATATTGCCTGTCCGCCCTTGAGCTTACCTGTAACTATGGCATCATGGATTATGTGAACTGCAGGCCTTACTTTGATAGAGCCTGCCATTAAATTAGAGTCAAACTTGCCAAAAACTTGCAAGTCCCTGTCATCAAGATTTAGGCTAAACTCTTTTCTTGCACATTCTTTAAAATCTCTAGTAATATCAATCAGGGGTGTTGCGTTGACAACTTTGCCGTCTGTTTTTTCTACATGTGGAACTTTACTCCATATCTGTTTCTGAAAGTTCTCAAGCAAGGCATTGTCTATTTTAGTTGTATTTGGGTCCAATTTTTTCTTCGCCGTGCTGTGTTGGATGGGAAGATCTTATAAAATATACCATGGGCTTGCAATGATGGCACGTCCACAGAGGTTCCAGAAATCTATGGATGAAACTCCAAAAGACAATATTGTTGACTGGGAAACATAGCCTTGCTTGCTTGCGTTAAAGACAGTGTAAAACTCCTTTTGTTAGACTGGTATGATTGACATTAGCATGTCCCCGAACAGGTTCTGTTCTTATCTGTAGTTCCAGGAAATTTCTGAAATGTTTTCCAGCAAGACATATTGCAGGTAACGTTCTCAAATGATATATGATAATCATTGATTGTGCAAATGACACTGAATTGGCAGAAGAGCTAGGAAGTTATCTAAACAATCACGGCCTTGATGCAAGAACAGAAGAGTCTTCAGTGATGGTACAGGAGGTAGATGTGGAGCAAGTTATAAACTCGTTTCTAGAAGAAACCAAGCGACAGGGGTACAGCTTACGCAAAATAGATTCTACTACTATCTTGTTGGCAAAGGAGGTACCAATTGAGGACTTTGGCTTTCTTAGATGCGAGATGTGCGGATACGTGGTATCAAACGAGGAGGAACTATTGACCCATAGGAGAGCACATGGAATTCAGCTCCTGTGATACATTGCATCAAAAAATTTCATTTCATATTGGCTGGTAGGGATATGAATCCAAAAAGAAAAAGATTGCTCAAGATAATCATAACGCTCTCTGTAATCTGGTTTGCAATTGTCGTACCAGTGCCATTTCTTTGGATTTATCCAGCCATGAGACAGTCTGAGGAATACAAGACATATGCCGTAATAGCAATATTGGTATCTATTCCCTTGGTAGCAAGAGGCATACTTTGGGCCTTGAGACCTCCGGTCACAGAAACATAGTTCCATACTTGCACAACCAATTATCAAATGTGAGATTTGTGCAGCTGTTTTTAGTATGAAGGCAACCATTTGAAACTAATGACTGGAATTGTGAATAGGCTCAAAAATAGATGGAGTATGTCATAATCTTGGTGACCATAAGAACTATCCTTGTTCCATTGGACGGTTCAAAAAACTCGTTCAAGGGCTTGGAAGAAGCTATCTACATTGCACAACTTTGTTCGGCCAAGATTACTGTTCTTCATATAATATCCAGCCTACCTCCAATTCCAATAACGGACAAGATATGGAAGTACAGGGAATTGATGAAAAGGCAATCCAATGAAATTTTCAATAAAGCAAGACAGATTGCAAAGAGGCATGGTATGGATTTTGAAGAGAAAGTGATTTTTGGATTCCCACAGTATGATGTAGCTTATTTTGCTAATAAGAAAAAATATGACCTGGTGGTAATTGGAGCGCGGGGGTTGAGCTCAATTAAGGAGTTGTTTCTGGGCAGCGTATCAAACGCCACTGTTCACAAATCCAAAGTGCCTGTTCTTGTAGTAAAATAGGAATTAAACACCACGCATAGAACAGTTTTTGGGATTTCTGACCGTTCTTATTGAGCATGTACGTATGATACATGTGCAAACATGGTGCAAGGTTAGATTCAATTTTACTACCGTGGATTCGCGCTATTATGCAGGCGGAAAGACCGATCCTTCAAACATCCTGTCAGATATTGAAAAAAAACTGCCTGCCCATATCAAAAAAATCCAGTATGGAAAAGACAACAACATGTCAAGAGTGTTTGCCGAGTATTCTATTGCTTATGATGATTGCAACCTTCCAAAGCAAGAAGCAGAGGGCTCTTTTGCCAGGTTCTTGGCCAAGGACCAATACGAAGAATTACTTGAAGCCGACATTGAATTGGTAAAAGATCTCATAAAAAAGAC
>JBOGQT010000122.1:0-1781 GCA_050749105.1 Nitrosotalea sp.
ATGTCTGCTGAACTAAGGCTCCACAGGGATTAATGACCACATAGTCCTAATTTTAGTTCCAAATACTCATAACGCTTAACTTCCTGATGTTGCTCCCTGTAGTATTTGCCAGTAGTCAATGTATTCGTAGATGAGGCTGGAGATCTGGGATTTTCTCAAAATTCTACTAGATCTTTTGTGCTAAGCTATGTAATCATGATAAATGATACGCCTCTTTTCATCCGTAACAAGGTTAGAAGATTACTGAAGAACATCAACACTAGGCGCAGGATTAGAGGTAAAGCAGAGGAATTCAAGTTTTCAAATGATGAACATGCAACCCGTGAAAGATTTCTCAGAAAGATCAAGACGTTTGATCTGTCCCTGGGTACTGTAGCTGTCATGAAGGACAGTGTTAAAGACAGTTTGAAAGGAAATCAGACAATTCTGTACAACTATCTTGCTATAGATTATGTAATCAAAACCATCGTTAATTCATACCTGAAACCATGGGTGCCATACAACGAAATTCATTATACGATAGACAGGAGCTTGTCCCAGAAGGCAATCAAACATTTTGATGAATACTGCGAGGAAAAGATTTCCTACGTAAAGAAAAACAGGCAATTCAAGGGTGATATTATAGTAAAGATCAAACATGTTGATTCTAGAAATGACGTTTGTTTGCAGATTGCAGATTACATTTCAGGAAGTGTTTTTTCAAAATCTGAAAGATTAGATAACCGATATTATGATTTAATCAAGGAAAAGCTAAAACATAAGGACCAATGGGATTGGCACAATAGAATTAACTGGTGACTCTGAGCTTACTTGTTCCATCCCGTTCCACGGGCATCTACCTTTCAGCCCAGATCCTACTAGTTTCCTAGTAGACTTTACTCACCTGCTATAGATAGGCGTCAAGACAGGTATTAACTTTTAGTATGATTATTACAGGAAAATCTAATTCAATTTGGAGATTTACGCAGACAGCAAAGATGGTTTGAAAAGCGATAGGTTCTGTCTCTAACTGGCTTGACAGTATATCCGCAGACTTACTTTTTCGAGTTTTCAATCATTCGAGAGAATGACCATGTCGCGGTATTGATTATTTCGTTTACCCTGTCTTTCTGTCTATAGTTTTTGATTAGAATTTCTCTTATTCTGTTTCCCTCCTTGTTTACCATGCAGCTAATGGCGGTATTCTGTGATATCTTGCCTGCCTTGACATCAGTGCTGTCTTGGCTTTCCATATTGCCAATTATTCTTCCCATGAAAAATGACTTGAATGGCTGTGTCTCGATATCAAGTGTTATCTCTTCTGACGGTATGATTACAAGCTCGTCATCTGTGACATGAGCATTAGCTATTACTTGATTATCTGGAGTCTTCATTGGAATTACATTTGCAGTCTCCTGCATGGGTTGTGTACTCTTTTTGGTTGGAGGTGATGATACAAGATGTGACGCCTTGCTAAAGCTTGACTGTTTTACCAGAGAATCTAAAATTCTGAGATTCTGCGTTAGCTTTTCTATCTCTTTTTGGCGCTTGTCTATCTCTTCGGAGATCCACTCTCGCAGCTCCAATATGTCGCGAACCTCTTCTTCTGAGTGATAATCCATGTTTGTTCTATTGACCGATGGATAATAAATATTAAAACAAGCTCTACTTTCTGACCAACTCTTGAAGATCTCCAAATCCGATCTTTTGGAATCCTCTTATTGACTCTGAAGTAGTATAAAGCTCACATTCATCTTTTGACGCAAGCCATTCCAAAAGATGTCTTGCCCTTCCAAGCTTAC
>JBOGQT010000123.1:0-3523 GCA_050749105.1 Nitrosotalea sp.
ATTAGATAACAAGTTGAACTGATTTGCTAAAAACGCCACCTCGCCTGCAGTTAGGCCGTCAAGCACAACAACTAGACTGCTTCCAAGGATCACCATTAGTACTACTAGCGCAGTTCTGGTCTTTCTACCTGCCAGCGCATCAAATGATAAGGAAAGGATATCTCGTGGGTTCATGTCTCTAAGATCAGACTCAACTACTGTACGGAGATTTCCACGTTTGATGCTGCTCTCTTATTTAACAAAATAGACAGCATCAATGCTACAACAGAAAGTATTGCGGCGGTAAGAAATAGCATGTCATACGATAACGCGGAAGGAAATGAACCTGGTATGCCCTTTATTGTAGTTTGATACATCCCCATGTACATTCCAGCCATAGCAGGCCCTATTGAGGACCCGACTATTCGTATTAGGGAGGTCGTTCCAAGTGATGACCCCATGAGTTGCTTTGGTGTAGATAGCATCACTATGTTTGTTATGCCAACTGCACTCAATGACAAACCTACGGCTAGCATGGCCAGGTCCTCAGAAATAAAGGATTCAGCAGAATGGAAAAAATAAAGGCTGAAAAACGCAATGAGGCTTGCCATACTTCCTATGACAATTGGTTTGGACGATCCCATTTTTGAAATTATAAAACCTGACAGGGGTCCAAAAATCATTAGCACAAGTGAAAACGGAAGCTGAACATAGGCGGTAGCAATAGGATCGCCTCCAAATCCCAGAGGTACTGGACTTCTTATCAACACAGGAATTGTCTGAAAGACCATGAACATTGAAAGTCCCACTATGACCATCATGATATTTGCTGGCAGGATGGTCTTGTGCAGCAATATTTTGAAATCAATCATGGGCGACGTCGCTCTTTTTTCTATCAGTATAAATGCCGTAATAGAAACAATTCCAATTATAAAAAGTGCTATAATTTGCAGATAGTTAGAGCCGGCATCTTCCATCATTGTAAGGGCAATCAAAAATGATGCAATCGATATGGCAAGTGTAATTGCACCATTGATGTCAATTGCTACCTTTTTGTTTGTGTTATTTTGCTTATCTTCATGTGATGATTGGGGTTTATCTAATTTAATGAATTTTGCAACCACGAATAGTAGCGCCAATACAATGGGTATTATGGAAAAAAATGTTGCTTGCCATCCATAATTTTCTATTATGTGCCCTCCAACAAGCAATCCAATGACAGAGCCGGCTCCGAACATGGATGTTATGATTCCTTGTCCAATTGCCATCTTGGCGGGTGGAAATTGTTCACGGATTATTCCAAACGCGATTGGAAACATGGACATTCCTATGCCCTGCATTGCTCTAACTACAATCATGAGATAGAAGTTTGTTGCAAATCCACCCATTGTGACTCCTGTTGCATAAATTGCCAAAATTATCAGCAAGATCTTCTTTCTACCATACACGTCAGAGAGCTTGCCACTGATGGGTGTCATTATGGCTCCAGAAATCAGGAATGTTGTCAGTATCCATGACGAAGAACCATATGATATGGAAAAGTCTTTAATTAAATCGGGAAGTGCAGGCACCAGCATTGTTTCTGCATACATTGCCATTGTTGCAATCAAGCTTAGTATCACTAACGTCTTCCAAGCTGAGGGAGGAATTTTAGCAGAAATATCGTCGTTCAATTTTGGAGATGTCATGAAATTCTCCGATTCACAGTCTCAGAGCTTTGAAGAGGTGAATAGAACCCTGTTGTCTACAATGCTTCATTTTTTTGCCAGCCTCTCTAGTTGCTGAGTTGCTTTCTTTATTATGGAAAGAAGTTTGGATCTTTTCTTCTCATAATCTTTTTCATATATGGAAAAAATGGCATTCTTGAATCCGGACATCACATTTGTGTCAGCCATCATCTTGTCCTTGTTTTGTTTCATTGTTGCTTGAAACTTGTAAATCTCCTTCATCTCGTCCTTGTTGCTTATTGGTTCAAAATTTCTAATCATGAGATTCATTGCACGTTCATGCATCTTTGTCAAATTGTTGAGAAACTTCCTGCCTTCTTTTGTAATGGAATATACCTTTCTTCTTTTTTCCTCTGTGCAAGAGACAAATCCGCGTTTCTCCAAGTCTCGCAAGAGAGGATAGATGTACCCAGGTGATGGCTTGTTGCTACTCATACTAATCTTCTTCATGAGATCATAGCCGGATTGTTCTTGGTTATTTAGCTCCTTTAGTACCATCATTTTGATCATTGCTATTGCCATATATCGTTAACCGATATATTGGTCACCGATACATCATAAATGCTTTACTCATTTAGAAGAACTGGTTATTCTCATCTCTGGTTTAGGCTGGATCCTGTAAGGCCAAGTTACTATGGTATGATTTCAATTCCAGATTGCAGTTACATCATCTGGTATTGGCAGTAAAACATTCTATTCTGGGAAAAGTCAAGATCTTCTCTAACTTGAATGTGCGTGATCCAAGTAGAACTGTTCTCGGTCAATCTTTTCAGCCTTTATTCCCTCTATCTCAGTAAGGTCCTGGGTTACTCCTTTTCCCCTTGCCAGTTTTCCGTCAGGTGTCTGAACTATGCCATTGACAAAACCACTGCTTCCACAAATGGGATTGAATATTCCATCTACAATTCCGCGGTATTTGGTGAGCGTTTTTTCTGGAGCGCCTTCGGAATCGACAAATAATCTACCTTTCCTAAAAATCACCCTTGGATGATCAGAGGATGGTATATCGTTATCCCTGGTAAATGTAAACACAACCTTGAGATCTTCAATCTTTTTGGCCTTTTCAATCAGCCAGTTGTAGTAAATTACATTGATAGTCCTATCAGTCTCACTTACGTACAAGTGGGGATTGCTATAGAAAAGAACAAGCTTGATGTCAAGTTCAGGCTTGTCTTCCATGAGTTGAATCAGGCCTCTTGCAGACTCGGCACCGTTTTCGCCTGACCAGTAGGCAATGTCTTTTTCTGCCCCGGACGCAACCTTGGAAAGAAAGTGATCCTTTTTCTGTTCTGGTTTTACCTTTACCTTGTCTCCTATCTTTACCTGTTCTGCAAAATAGGCTGCAAATCCGTCAGCTTTTTTCAATGCAGGATTTACAAAACCAAGGGGCTTTTCTATCTTTATGCTAAGCTCAACTAAATTCCGGGCAGGCGATGATGCAATTGAATATGCTCGTTCGACCCAGCTCTCTTCGAGGCCATTTGCACCGGGGCGCTTGAGGTATGTTCCCAATGTGACAAACTGGCCTACTGAAAAATCAAATTTTTTACCGGTTGAAAATACAAAAGTGCTCGTGGAAGGCGTTTCTATGATCTTGTCTACCACTTGCCATTCAAATGCATTGGATTCTGACACTGTTTAATTTGGATATATGGGAAGATATAAAACATGTTCTATATTCTCATCTTGGAAATATTTTGATCTCAAATGATCGCTTTTGGTTTTAGAACATGTAAAAAGAAAATTATTTACACTTGATTAAATATTTTACATGATACTGCTGGAATGAAATCTTGCAATAAAAATATCACTTAGCT
>JBOGQT010000124.1:0-9366 GCA_050749105.1 Nitrosotalea sp.
TCATCCCCTAACTGGGAGAATAAGATCACACTGGGTATTGAGCAGGGGAAAGCGCTATCATGTCATGGCAAAGCTAGACCCGGTAAAGATATCGTGGATAATCAGGCAAAAGCAAAATGGAATGCACCCCCTTTTTGCCTACTTTTGCTTTCTGCGAAAAGTAGGTCGGTCGAGACCGAAACCCCTGCCAAACGACTATCGATGAAGTCTAAGGAGTACGGAGTGAGTGAATCGAACAGAGACCCTATGGATCTGACATAATCCGAGCTAGATAAACAAGAACCCGAAAGGCACAAAAGCACGCAAATACCTATAATTTTAACAATTTCCTTAACGTTCTTTTCTTTACAGTAAATGACACATTATTCCTGATTTTCATTTTCCAATCAAAAAACGTCCTTCTTGAAATTCCAATCTCTAGTGCTTGTTCCAGTGTTAGACTTTCAATTATTTTGCGTATTTTCTTTTGCTGGTTCACATACTCTACAGTATTTTCTTTAGAAACACCGACAACCTCTGATTCTTCCAACTCATTTGACTCCTTTCCTATGTATCGAATAGAATCGCGATTGATTGTCAGATGTCTTCGCTTCAAAACCCCTGAATCCCCCTCTAATTTTGACTCTGGATGATCAATATAGTCACCCAAAACAGATTCCAAGTCTTTCCAATAGTCTTGAGGCTCAAGGGAACCATCATGAGGATACATTTTCCCCGTCTTGTAATCTAGGAATTCCATGAACGGAATCTCATCGTGCTTGTCCTTTCCCATCTCAGACAGGAATGGAATTATTGGCTCTTTGGTATCAGGGTCAGCCCTGCAAGCAGTTCCAACGGTGGCAAAGTTGTACGGTTTTATCTTCTTTGAATATGGTCTGGTCTTGTTTATTACATCAAATCGTTGTAGAGTGGAATAGTTTGTAATTGTAATCTGTGATATTGCACGCTTGTTTTTGTATTTTGAAAGAATTTCCTGTCTTCTTTCAGGATGATGATGAATCATGATGAGATCTTCCCATATTTGTTTGCCATCAATTCCTTTTAGATGACCCAGTCCATGCAACGAATATTTGTAGATTGTAATTTTGCCTGTAGTTTCATCATAATCATACAAGACATGTCTTTTTGCAGAAATTGCAATACATTTTACGTCGTGAAGAACTTTTTTTGTTTCCTTCTCTGTCTCAATTTTGAACATCTCGACATCTTCGTTGTAAGGATTCAATGGCTTGAAAAATTCCTGTACTAGTTTGACATGCTCTGGTGAAACAAAAATGCTGTCTGTGTCACAATATGCAATGTATCCACCATTTTTCTCAACTAAAGTTTCAGCAGCTGCTAAAATCAGTCTTGATCCTGCGGTAAGAAACACTGCCATGATGGGATTAAAATAAAGTGCAGGCTCTTCTGTCTTGTCAAGTTCAAGATCAAAGGTTTCTAATCCATGTACGGTGACTTTTTGATTCTTTTTGTATTTGGGATCCAGTTGTATAAAGATTCCATACGATGTGGCATTGGCTATGATTTTTAGAATATTTTGGTTTATCTCGGATTGTTTTTGTTCTTCTTCTGTCTGATTTTTTGATTCTCTTTTGATGCGTAATCTTTCCTCAATTATTTTCTTGATAAAATCCTCATTTTTCTTTACTGTAATTCCCTTGAGGACTTCAATATCTTGTAATCCTTCCTGAATGCTTTCTGGGACAAATGTAATCGCCTCTGAAATTACAGGGGTCTTTCCAGATTTTAATTTTGAAGCCATAACATCAGGCAAGGTATACCAAATCGAGGTTTCATCAGTTGATTTTAGATAGTTTATGCCTATATTTGTCGTATTTTTATGCCCATAATCTGACCTTACAGAGAGGATATCGTCATCTGGGACAACCCTGCATATTGTAGTAAAATTTTTCCAAGTTTCTTGCTTGTTGATATCCTCTAGTGTGATATGGTCTAAAAACTTCTGAATATCATTTGTTGTGTCCTTGTATGTTATTTTCTTTGCAATCAAAAACCTGTACATATCAAGCAGAACAAAGATAGTTGGATACATGCTTGTAAAATCGATATAACTTACAGGAATTGAAACCCCACGTATTTTAGTCTCTGTTTTTCCGCCATAATACGTCATCATGGTATAACCCAAGAGGTCTTTTGGAAAATCAGGATTTAATTTCAAAAATGGCTTTATTCCAATTTTTTCAAGATATCCCTTGCCAATTGACGCAGGTGAAAACAGTTTGCTTTCTAGTTTGGCAAGACAATATCTTTCATATCTTTTCATTGCATGCCTGTATAGATCATATGTGGCCAAGGTGTCATTGATGTTGTACTTTATGTATTCCTCTGAGATTATCCCATGTTTTTTTGCCTCTGATTTTTTCAATGTACACTCAAAATCATCTAATGCACCTTCAAGGGAATACGAATTGTTTGTAAGGGAAAATGTCAGTGTCTTGCAATCTATGAAACAACCCCTGTAAATGGGTTTTTTCTTTTCAGTCTTTTTTCTCATGGGTTTTGTAAATTCGATAAACTGTGATTTGCTGCCAATGCTTTTGATTACAATATTTGGGTTTTTCTTGTTTTTTGACAGTGTAAAGGAAAATCCATTATGATGCTTTCTTGAATATGTATCGTTTATTGCAAGCCTTGACAGATCAAACGGAAGATTAAATCCAATGCACTTTGCTCTTGCCTTGAAAATATATGGATGGAATACGGTATCTACGAATTCCTTTCTTGAAATTACTGTAACATTGTATTTTAAGCAAATTTTTTGAATCTTCTCTATCTCAGTCTTTTTTAAATTGTCATTGTAAAAGATGTAAAATTTGTAGAGTTTCTTGTTTATCCATATTCCACAAGAACCAAAAATTAGATCCTTGGAATCGTCAGTCTTTGTCTCAGTATCAAAAACTAGTTCAATTGAACCGCTTATGCTAGGGGTAAATCTGGGAAAACTGTTTCTTTGCTCATGATTGTCAATAAAACACCGAAAATAGGCTGAAATTTCGTTCATTTTAATTGCCCTTTAGCAACTCTGATATTTCCTCGATCAGAGAGTTTCCTAGTTTTTCATAAAGAAAAATTCCAGTCTTTTTTGACTTTAAGACCAGTATGTCATACAATCCAAACAAAAAGAACGCTTTCTTCAGATTATCCGATAGTTCTCGATCTAACCATCGTACATCCCACATTTTTTGTAATTTGCTCAACTCTTCATGACATTCCAAACATGCGGTTATCATTCTAAAATCATGTTTTCTTCCAGCTACGTGATGTAATTGCAATTGTTTTTTGTCTTTTTTGGAACCGCAAATATCACATCTATCTTTTTTAATTTTAGATTCTTTTTCAGTCTGATAAGATAACGATGTTATACAAATTTCAATTGAATCAATAATAAAATTAGCATGATCACGTAATTCCCCAATTTTTTGTAGAGCAATTAATGAACAATCATCATGTTGTAAAATTGTTTTCAGGATGCATACACCTCGTAAAATTCAGGCTCTTCTATTCTTTCATTGATATTGATTAATTCTTGTGGATTTGTTTCAAGAAGGTGAGTTTTTCCTTTGGCATCTTTGATCTTCTTTTTCTTGAACTTTTCTAGTTGTTCTATATTTCCAGTGTTTAGAAATATTTTGACTGCATTATGATAACTGCCAATAATTGATGCTATCAGAGAGTCTTTTATCTCGATTGACTTTTCCTGTCCTTTTTCATTTATTATCATCACTCTTGAAATTTTATCGTATTTTTTTGGCATCCATCTTCCATTTACTTTATTGAATGCATTTGTATTCCGGATTACAGTTACAACGGAGATACCATGATTTTTTGAAATTTTTGATAGTGATTGTTTTGAATTTCTTTTATCGCTTAGAACCTCAAGGGAACGTTTCCTGATGTTCTTTTTCTTTGGTGCAAGTAACGCCCATGATCTTTTGTAAACCGGATAATTCCTCTTAAATCTCTTGAAATAACACTTGTATTGTGTCATTTTTTTAGAATGGTTTTTGTTGGTTTGGTTTTGCTTGGTTGTACTCTGCTGTTTCTTTGTATCTTTTTTTCAGAGGGTTTTTTCATCTTGTTGATCCTATGATCAGAACAATTAATAGGTGATTATTGACTATATTATGATAGATAATGGCTAAATATAGACGAGAAATAGTCGAAAATGACCTTAGGAATATTCATGGTTGGTTCAAGGATCATCTTGATGCCGAAGGAGGAATATTTACAGAAGACAAACGTCGAAAACTGTTAGGAGTAAAGGCAAAATCAAGCAAACAATATCAAGAGGACAATGCAGACTTCTGGTACGATACAAGAAAGACCGTCAAAAATGGACTCAAAGATTTGGAACTGTTTTGTTTGGTGGCACACCCAGAACAGGTAAAAGAAATATTTGATTTCCATTTGGTTTCAGAAAAACCATATGTACCGTCACCTTTGGTTGACATATTGACTGCACTTTTTGGAAATTTTCCAACACCTGATTATCAAAAAATCAACGAGACTAGAGTATTTGACCTATGGAAAGCACCACTTGCTTACGAGATTGTAAAAATCCTCATTGAATATATGCAAAGAGAAAATCTGATTACCTCACAAGCTCACCATAGATCCGCTGAAGAGTTTTTAGACATGATGGGATCTGAGATAGGACACACCGGACACCCTGTTATAAGATAAGATCTGGATGAGTTTGTAAAATAAGATATTAGTTAATCACTTGTCAATTTTGCTTTTTACGATCTATTTTCGATCCAAAATAGATTTATTCACAGATCTAATCATGGAATCATTCGCGATTGTGAGAATTATACGTTAAAGCACAAATGGATCTAAGGAATGAGTCGATATGTACATACGGGTATTCTGACTGTGTGTCATATCATGCGTATCGCATACGGATCTTTGATCCAAAGCGTATCGCTTGGGTTTTAGATCTAAAGTGCATGGGTTATAGAAATGTATGACCCGCAATGCGATATCACCCAAGCGCAGTGCAGTATCATCTTAGAGCAATGCGGTTTATCTCATTTACGCATACTATACGCATCCTGTCTATCCATTTACGCATGCTGTACGTATGCGGTCTATCCATTTCCCGCATGCCTAGATGCTATGCAGGAATCAAAAATCCTCATGTAACAAGTATGCTCGTTTGATTGTTTTTTCGATCCATTCTATGATGACTCCTCGATGTATTGGATCCATGTATCCAAAGATCTTTATGCTCGATCGACCAAAAAAGATTGAAGTGAATTTGACAAATACAACATTTGGATCCAAAACACTTGGAAAAAAGATACCATGAATCCATTGCTAATCTCAGGATTTGGCACGTCAATCAACGTGGAAAAGAGAAAACTTGTAATCCAAAATAGGCTAAAAAATGAAAAGATCGAATTTTACCCTCATAGAATTAGCCACGATAGCATCATTTTGGACGGCCATACGGGAAGCATTACGTTTGAGTCAATGAGATGGCTCATGAAGCATGACATTCATTTAACATTGCTGAACTGGAACGGGAATCTTCTTGGAATAACACTACCACAAGAACCCAAAACAGGAAAATTACGAATAAAACAGTACCAAAAATACCTAGATGCCAATTCTAGGTTCCAAATTGCTCTAGAATTGGTAAAAAGCAAAGTCTCCAGTTCGCTTGATCTAATTGAAGGGTTATCAAAATTTTATGGAATTTTGAAATTTAGCCGTGTAAAATCACAGTACGATAGTGAAATTCACAATTATAATCTAAACTTGAAGAATGGCTCTGGCAAAATTTCAGATAAATTAAGACTACTAATGATGTATGAAGGAAGGATTGCTCAAATCAATCTTGATCAATTCATAGATATCGTTTCAGAATTGGCTCCAGATTTCAAGTTTTCCGGAAGAAAGAACACGTCTAATTCTTGGAACATGAACGCATCTGATGAAATCAATGCATTACTAAATTATGGATATGCAATATTAGAGTCCAGAGTCAGAAAATTCCTAAATTCCGTAGGTCTTGATCCTGCAATTGGCTTTTTACATGAAATTTCATATGGCAAGACCCCTCTAGTTTATGATTTTCAGGAATTATTCAGGTGGATTATAGATTATTCTGTAATCCAGTTACTAGATAATAAATCCAAATTGAAAAAATCAGATTTTATTGTAACTGAGAACTATCATATCAGATTGAAAGAAAATACTGCAAAGTTACTAATTGAAAAAATCAGGAACAATTTTAATGTCAAAATTCCATTCCGAGGTAAAAATTATACCTATGAGAATGTCTTTTTTTATAAAATACAGGAATTTGCAAATTACATCTCAGAGAAAAATAATAAACTTGATTTTAAAATTCCTGAATTTAAAATAAGAGAAGATGATACCATATCATTAAAGAACAAAATAATGAAAATGACACCTGAGGAAAGAAAAAGGCTCGGAATTGCCAAGACTACACTTTGGTGCATGAAGAAAAATATTTCAGGCGGAAAAAATATCAAAATTTATGACAAGGTTTTGTCAAAGTTAGATCTAAATGAAGATCAGACCGCATCCTGATTCTAGTGTGATAAAATAGTAGTTTCAAAAAAGAAATCCAGATATACATTAAAATATTATTTGATAAAAAATCCTTTTCTTATAATTCAGTCTTGAGAACTACTTTTCCATTCTCTTCTGTAAATACCAAGGTCTGACCTACGTCCATCTTCATTATTTTTCTCACATCTTCTGGAATGGTTACCTGATATCGTACAGTTACCTTGCTTGCGCCTAGGATCTTAGCCTTTACCAAGATCAATAAGATAATTACGTATTATAGGTAGCCATGTATGCCAAGATTACCAAGATTAATCTTATATTGTAACATAACCCCTGAAAGTCATCTCAAAATGAGTCTTACAACATTTCTCAAAATTCCAGAAGTTAGGGAACGATTCAAAACTGATTTTCCATTTGAAACCCCCACATTGAGTGAAATATTGAAAGCGTCTCCGCTGACAAAGAACTATTCCATTGTTGGAACTGCATTTGATTACCTTCTGAGATTTCATCTTAAACGAATAAACCCAAAAAGCATCTCTAGAAAATGGGTTGCAGAATCAGCAGTAAATATATGGGAAAATAGTGCATTTCAATTTTCACATATTTTTGACGAAATCGAAAATTTTGAAAAAGGTGATAGTATGAAAACTCTCCTAGAGGGGGCAAAGAAGGCATACGATGATTATCTTAACACAGGAAAATTAAATGATGATATCATTAAAGCCTCAATCATGCTTGCCCAAATTGATGTTTTTAGAAGAGCTGGAAAGATCATACCTGATCTAGGCTCTGTAAAGAACGACGATATTACAGATTTACGAAACTTAATTTCATTGGTAAAGCCCGCCTTCTTCAAATCAAAGAAGACGATGATATTGAATCCTACTTTTGGCAAGGGTTCTGAACTTGTGGGTGGTGCAGATGCTGATTTAGTGATAGATGATACTCTAATTGATATAAAAACGACAAAAGACCCTAAATTCAAAAAAGAATATTATTTTCAGCTTATCGGATACTATGTTTTATACCGAATAGGTGGAATAGATGGCGTAAAGGATTCAAAAATAAAAAATATTGCCGTATATTTTTCACGTCATGGAGTTTTTTACAAGATTCCTGTTTCTTCGCTTGTAACTAATCCAAAGTTTGATCAATTTATGGAGTGGTTCAAAAAAGAAGCGTGTAAGAACTCCGAAACTATTACTGAATATTGTCACTACGAATACATGAAAATGATTCAAGAAAAACTTTCAGGTACTGATAAAGAAGCATATACATTGCGCAAAACAATGTACAAATTATATCGTGTTAAAATATCAGATCTTCCAACAATGGATGAGATAGAGATATTATATACAAATATTATGAAACGTTCGAAAATTTCCGTTAAGAAAATATTTGGACATCTAGAATTTCGAGACCCAAAATATCCAGTAGAAGCACATTCAAAATTTATGATCTATATGATATTCAGATTAAAATCTAAAAAGACGGTGAAAGTACAAAACTAGTACTAAAGATGACTACTATCATTCTAAAATACGCAATAAAACAACTCCGAAAAATGAAAAATCCATCTTTTTGCATAGTCGAAGATGCAAAGAATGCAATTGTAGACTTTGCAGAATCAGAAGAAGAAGCAACTTCCAAATGCATGACTGCTTATTCTCACGGTATAAAATGCACATTCTATGAAAGTTCAGTCAAAACATTTGATGAAATTAGAGAAGGCACAAAAAAAGTCGATCTAGACCTAACTGAGGGAGATTCAATTATGATTCCAAATTGGGATTTTAAGTGGAGCCCACCTTGAGAAAACATTGGTGATATAAGCAATGCGAAAATATATGAACATAATTTTCAAATGGAAATAAACAACTCATCGCATATGTTATGTCAGTGTGATTAAGTTTGAAATTTTGGTTTTGGTACTGTCATAAAACCCCCTTTCTGTAATTTTTCATTAATTTCGCTAATTACAGTTTCCTCATCTTTATCAATATCTCTCCACATTTGGTGAGAATAGATATAATCTGATTTTCCGTATCTAGTTTCATAGATGGAATCAGCAACATCAAACAAGTCTTTTGCGTTACAATAAATAACATAATAATACCAAAAGGCTAGTCGAGAACAAAGCAGGATGTCTTTGATGGTATTTTTGTAATCTTCATCAATAATGTGGATTGGCACGTATTTTTTAGCCTGATCATTGGAATGTGCAACCCTATTGTTTCTCCATAGCTTTATTTTTTTTCTGTAGCTCTTTATTTGATTCCAAACATCGGATAATATTTTTAATAAATTACGAATTTCTTCAGCTCGCTCATTGAGAACCTTTCCAAGGATAGGATGAATTTCATATAGCCTATAGAGGCGAATCACCATCAAATCAATAAGAACTTTTTCTAAAAATCCCGATATGCCTAATTCTACATATTGACGTGGTTCTATAATGATATCTGGAGTTTTCCTTAACTTGTCATCATACAATAGAATCAATTGAAACAATTCTAGATTTGTTCTTCTAAACTCTTTAAGAGCGGAATTTGATTCCTCTATTTCTTCATCGCTCACAATATTTAGAACAATACAATTTTGCTCATATATTAGGTATAGTAAACCAGTCTGATAGTGCAAAATCTTCAGCCCTAACTATATCCCCAGACACAGAATGGGTCCACAGGGATTCGAACCCTGGATCTTCGCCGTGTAAGGGCGACGTCATAACCAACTGGACTATGAACCCAAGCAAGCTCCAAGTTAAAATGCATTTAAACTTTGAGAATTACATGGAAA
>JBOGQT010000125.1:0-1454 GCA_050749105.1 Nitrosotalea sp.
AAACTTGTTCCATTTAAGAGTGCAAAAGTTCATGTTCTTACCCATGCATTACACTACTCTACTGCAGTCTTTGAGGGAATCAGGTGCTACAAGACAACAAAGGGTCCTGCAATCTTTAGGCTTCAGGAGCATGTTGATAGATTATTCAAGTCTGCAAAGATTTACTCTATGAAAATCCCTTACTCAAAAAAAGAGATCTTTGACGGCATAATCAAGACAGTCCAGGCAAGCGGATTAAAAGAATGCTACATCAGACCAATTGCATACTATAGCTATGGCGTTCTTGGTTTGACACCGACTCCCAACAAGATAGATGTGGCAATAGCATGCTGGGAGTGGAATACTGGCGAGTCAAGTGCCGGAAAGACACACGGTGCAAGATGCAAGGTGTCAAGCTGGCTTAGGATTGATTCGCGGTCACAGCCTATGCAGGCAAAAGCCGCATCAAACTATGCAAATGCTGCACTTGCAAGAGTAGAGGCCCTAAAGGATGGGTATGACGAGGCAATAATGCTAAACTATCATGGCAAGGTCTCAGAGGGAAGTGCAGAAAATATCTTTATGGTAAACAAGGAAGAGATAGCTACACCTCCGCTAGATGCGGGAATCTTGGATGGCATAACAAGGGATAGTGTGATCAAGATTGCTCAAGCAGAAGGAATTGTTGTTACTCAAAGAGACATTGACAGGGGCGAGATATACACAGCAGACGAAGTCTTTATGACCGGTACAGCTGCCGAGGTCAAGTCTGTCACAGAGATTGACAACGTACCTGTAGGAGGCGGCAAAGTGGGCCAGATTACACGCAAGTTGCAGGATGTATTCTATGATGCATCAAGGGGCAGAGACGAGCGGTTCTCCGACTGGCTTGTTCCAATCTGACAAAATTGCTGAAAGATTCAATTACGACTAAAATACAATTATTTCATGGTGCTTTCAATGGTAGACCAGCACAAGCCCAAGTGCTACATTTGCAGCAGCGTATTTGAAAATTTAGAGGAACTAAGAAAACACCAGGACATGGACCACAGGGATTTTGTGGAATTTCATAAAGATGCAAATGAGTACTCGCCTGCACCAGGAGATGTTACGGTATTTTAGAGAACTGCGGAGATTCTGAGGCGCAGACCATTTGCTGGTTTTGCAGAAAGGGCCGCCATAGCGAATGCATGGAAAAGATTCCAACAGACGCCAGATCAGAGGGTCCACATGACTGCACCTTTGATACAAGACTTGTAGATTGCCAGTGTGTTCACTAGAACAATTTCAATCAAGATATCATTTTGCAGGATATTATTTTGAAACAATAGACCCTTGTTTTAGAATTAGCGGGTCTAGTGGGATTTGAACCCACGACATAGGGATTTCTCTGGAAAGATCATAAGAGTCCCTCGCTCTACCTGGCTGAGCCATAGACCCGCAAAATAGCAGACGCCAAGATCGTTATTTAAACG
>JBOGQT010000126.1:0-5502 GCA_050749105.1 Nitrosotalea sp.
TCCACAACGACCACATCGTCTACTAATATCATTATCTTGAAAAACCATCTAGGTATCGCATGAATATACTTCTCATGCAATAAGAACTGTCGTATTTTGACAAATCTCTCATCTTGATAACAATCGATAGTAAGGCTAAATCGACAAATAATACAACATGAAAGACAAAGATTCGAATCCTATGAGTTTCATTAGAACCGATTAAAATTAAGGTTCTGGCTGTTTAGTTGATGGTTTGATCTCCTTCATGTATAAAATTGGCCGATTAGTTTACTATTTTTTATTGTCAAATACAGATTGTAAATAGTTTCGTAAGGTAATTCGTTGTGTGGATCAAGTATTTCACGTTTAATTCCAAATGCTTCTATAGTCTTCCACATTTCATCCAATATTACTTTCTCGGCTTGCACACTTTGATCTAATCCTGATAAGGTAGATACGTACGTGTGTGTATCACAAACCTACACCTGTTGTGAGATCCTAGTTAATCGCAGTCAGATGCTAGGTAGGCAATGTGCGGGACAGACTGGCTGTTTGATGTAATCTTCTTCCTACATAAAACACACCTGTGATAACCCCCATCTCGATAGGTGCAATACACCATAGGCAAATCAACAGAATCTTTTTCTTTCTAGGTGATAAACCCATGACCTGTCTGTACCACTGTGATACATACTTCATTTCTTAAACTCCTTGAGTAATGCCTGTTCTTAAGATTATGCTCTATTCTGGAAAACTGTAAGGCTGAGCCCTTACACATGTACGCATAGTTGCTCATTTCTGACAAATCACTTGACTTGAATTTCTTCCATTATACAAATTCTCGATTGCATCAATATAACATGGTGAAATGAACGGATACTTGGTTTGAATGATCGCATGCATCAAATCTTCAGGATCAGTTGAATGACCAAGACCTAGGGCATGACCAATTCATGTCTGACTATTGTTCCAAGCTGTTGTAGTGATAGGCTATTGCATTATCTAAAATTGCACCTTTTATGGCATCTAATTGCGGCTGTGAAACCAAATCTGTGATTGCCTCTCACGAGATCGGGGTTTGTCTCTTCACAGTCACAATTATTTCCATGTAGCAATGGTATCATCCTCTAGATTTTGTATCAAATATTCTGTTTTAATCTGTGTAGAATTGGATTTAGCAAACCAATCGCCTGAAACATTATCTGTTATAATAGGCCCTTTTGTACATCTGTTCTCTTTACACTTTTCAAAAATCTCTTCAGACATATAGTGTCTAATAGTACAATTGGTAGTCCGCCTTAGTTATGAGTTCTGCATAAATTCAGAAGGTTATAGCGGAGTAGGTTTAGCTAACTTCTTATTCTAATTCTATGGAATGAGAAAATCATTAAGCCAGATCCACTTAATGCAATAATCTAGTAAACATCTACAGGATTCACATGTCATACTGATTAATTCTGATTAACGGGTTCAGACCAGTACAGGTCTGTATTCCAATGAAATGATGATTTGCCAAAAATAAGAAAAGGGAAAGTTAGTTTTACTGCTTTTCACCAGTAGTTGGATCTAGGAACAGTTTGTCCGCATTGCCATGTTCAAAGTCAAACATGTTGTCAAGTGAGTTGGCCTGCACATCAAATGATTGATTGCCAATTCTTCCAAGACTCCAGTTGTCCTCGATGAATTTCAGAACTGATGTCTGATCTGTCATCGTGTGGTCAACAAAGTTTTCCTTTGCAAATGGAGATATTACCAACAGTGGTTGGCGAGGACCGTGTCCGCATCTGTTATCAATCGCGCCAGCTTTTGCAGTACCACAACCATGATCCTCTGGACCATTTGACTGGTTGATTATTGGAGGATACTGATGATCGTACCATCCACCCGAGTCATCCCACAGGATAATCACTGCTGTATCCTTCCACTCTGGTGTTTTCTCCAAGTGGTTTATTGTGGATACAAGGAATTTCTGTTCATCTAGTGGGTCTGAAATTGCCCCATGTCCATTCTCTGACTCTAATGGCTTGAGGTAGCTTACTGCTGGCATGTTGCCAGAGTCTACTGCTGTCCAAAAGTCAGAAAGGTCATAGAGGTGATTTGCTTGGTCTTGCTTGCCTATCATGGATACCGAAGTCGGTGCCAAGTGGTGTGGGTTTGATGTGGCTGCAAAGTATTGGAATGGATTGTGTGACTGGTCATAGTCTGGTACAGCCTCTCCTGAAATGTTCGTGTGAGTTGAACTGCAGGTGACTGGATGAACTCCATCATATGGCGAGTCTGGCTTGAATCCGCCTTGGAACCAGCCCCAGGTTACGCCCTTTGTATCAAGAAGAAGACCTACGTTATTGCTTCCATTGACAAAAGCGAAATTGTTTCCTGGTGTGTGATCTGAACAGTCATCGTATGTTGGGTCCACATCATCTACTGCAGTACCATCGATAGCAACTGTCGGTATGTTGGCTGGTGTAAACTGGTAAGTATTTCCAGATACCAAGTTATATTCACCAGGTCCTGACGCACCAAATGTAGTGCTATACGAGTTGTCACTCATTGCAAAGTTTTGTGCATAATTCCATAGTGCAGTGACGGTATTTCCATCAAAGTAACCCATTGTTGTAGACTTGTCTGGCTTGCAAAACGCCAAGGGATCGCTGCCAGTCGTACCCACGTTTTGTACAAACTGGTCCATAAGACCCCCATCGGCAGCAAGTTGCTCTGCCTGATAGTCATTGCTGCTCTTGCATGTAAAGGCCTGTGATCTATCAAGTCGGAATGGGTTGACCAAGTTTGGATTAAAGTTCAAGAGATCTCCTGTCAATCCGTTCACGCTAGGTGTATTCTCAGATGCCACAAACTTGGGCTCACCTGAAGGATTTGTTGCATATGGATATGTGCCGAAATAGTGGTCAAACGATATGTTTTCATCAAATATTACTACCAAGTGCTTTACTGGAGTGGTGGTAGCTACTACCTGATTGTTACTCTCATCGTCTGCAACGGCCCAACCTGTACTGCTCAGTACAAGTGATGTTATTAGAAGTCCAATGATTGTTGTTGTTAGAATTTTTGTCATTGCAAGTCCGGATAGATGTTTATCAATTTGTCCATTCTGCAAATAGATTATGTAATATCTGAAATAAAACAAAAAAATTCTTACCTTAATAGTTGATCGCTGATCCTACGCAAAAAATGGATTTGTTATTTGCATAACAGTTGTTTCATAGTCATTATTCAATCTATATTTTTGCAGAATAATTTTTCTAGAAGATTTTACTAAAACTTTTTATCAAAGATATTTTGGAAAGTTAGAAAATGCATAGAAATGAAAAGATATCAAAGTACAATGTATACTACATGACCACACATGGGCTTATGTAATTTCTATAGAGTAGCGATAAATTCCACTATATCGTTTTAGTATCGAATGAATTTCTCAAACAAGATTTTGGGCTTTGCTTCTTTGACTGTAATCATACTTGCTTCTTCGATTTGTTTATCAATACTACCAAACGTTTCAGCATCTTCTCCAAGTACTCATCTCGGACCGTCCACTCTGCCGAGCACAACATTTGTCTCTGCACCTCCGACTGGTGCCAACGGCCCTGATGATATCACTAAATTATCAGTGCACGGACTTGACGGTGGGAAGGAACTTGTCTGGACTGCATACCAAAACGGGATAAACCCTGACGGCACACCAGGCACAACAGGCGGACCAACTCAGAGCACAGTAGCAGGGTATGACCCCTCAACGGGTGCACTAGTAAAGAGCATTCTTGTGACAGGCAAGGTCGACGGACTTTCCGCTTATCCAGAAACTGGCAAACTCATCGCTACGGTAAACGAGGACGCAAACTCGGCCTTTAACATTATAGATCCAGCTACTGGTACCGTGACAACCTACTCGTACAGTCCAGACCCAGCTGTTTCAGGCGCCGGTGGAACCGATAGTATCGCTGTACATGGCAATGATATCTATGTATCACACTCAAACCCCTTCGATACCACGCAGGCAACAGACTACAAAGTCGATCTAGATTATTCAACGCTTACGGCTAAACTAACGCCAGTTTTTTATGACAACAGCACAGCAACAAACGCCCTAACAGGTGCTAAAAGGTATCTTGGTCTTACTGATCCCGATACAAACTATTTCATGCCACACTCAAGTGAACGCTTTGCAGGCAGCCTTGCCACCATCAGCCAAGGCGATGGCCTAATAATATTTGCATCACACCTTGAGAAGAATCCGCGACTTGATGTGATGAATGTGACAGACAATGTATCTGGCAATGTTCCGCCAATAGACGGTCTGGCGGTGGCAACATCCGATCACGGAACCTTGTATGTAGTAGACGCAGGGACAAACAAAATACAAGCGTTTGACACAAGCGGCTGGCCGGCTGGTACTGTCTTTGTTGGCGAACCTAGCGATAATGGAAATCCACTAGTAGGCATCCTCGATTTGTCTACTGGTCACATCACACCGCTAGGCAACAGCTTCCAGAGTCCAAAAGGCATACTCTTTGTACCAGCGACAGAAGATTCTGATAATCATGATAACAACGATGATCATGAAGACAACGAATCACCTTAATTTTTAAAATTTGGTCTGTTGAGACCCAACCTTCTCATGAGAGTTCAAGTCAATATCCACAAGATAGATTTCATCATTGAGAATCGTGATCTTTATTTTTTCCTTCTTGCCTTGTTTTCTGAGCTTTTGGACTTCTCTGAAATAAATGATTCAGCATTTTCAGTCATTTTTTGAAGGACCTTCTTTGTAATCTCTATATCACGTGTTGAAATATCCCTGTAGACAGCCTTTCTTAGCTTAAGGATTGCATCAACTATAGTTTCTATGACGGGTTCCGATTTTTTTGTTATAAAGACCCTGTTATTTCGTCTATCACTAGGATCGGGTTTTCTGGTGATAAATCCATTTTTCTCCAATTTGTCAATAACAGGAACAAGGGTAGAGCCATCAAGTGAAAGAAAATCAGCCAATTCCTTCTGACTAAGGCCGTCGGTAATGGCAACCGTTGCGATCACCTTCCATCGGGCTCCAGGAAGATCGTAGGTCCGTAAAAGCTCGGTGTCCAAAGCTTTCTCCATCGCTTTGGAAGCATCTCTTGATATGAAAGCTATGCTGTTCTTATAATCTAGTTTCTTTAGTTTGTCTATCAATGAGTGGTAATCCAATCATTTGTCTACCAACCTATAAGTCTTTTGGAGATGTCTTATATTTTTTTGAATCGTAGATAAGGCAGAATGAAAACAAAATTTTTGATTCCACTTTTGCTTTCTGTAATCTTGATTTTTCCACAATATGCTTTTCCTGATTCTTTTGCAGATAATTCTGAAAGTGCATCTTCGAATACAAATAATGCAAACATAATTCCAACTCCAGCTCCAGCAATTCCAACTCCAGCTCCAGCAATTCCAACTCCAGCTCCAGCAATTCCAACTCCAGCTCCAGCAATTCCAACTCCAGCTCCAGCAATTCCAACTCCAGCTCCA
>JBOGQT010000127.1:0-1826 GCA_050749105.1 Nitrosotalea sp.
GTAAGTCAAAAAATAACAGAATTTGAGCACAAGCTTGAAGAACAAAATAAAGCAATCTTGCTAGTCAAACAAAGAGCTGAATCAATATCCAAAGTTGCTAAAGCTCTACTAGATTCAGCATACACTGGAATTACATCCATTACGGATTTGAGTATACCATCACTATTACAAGAATATTATTCTTCCCTGATTAAAGAGAACGGCATACCAATGATAAATGTCAATGGAGATAAAATAAAGATCAATCCACAGGCGTCAATTCAAGCCATAGCTTCCGTCTTGTTTAACGAATCAAAGCGACAACTCAGAGCAATTTACACAATAGAGACAGAAAAAATCAAGACAGAAAAAAATCTAGAGGCGTTCAGAAAACAGGCCACTATAGCACAAAATTCCATAGTTTTTGCAATACAGAAAAAGAGAGAATGGTACGAAAGATACAGGTGGTTTTTTACTTCGGATGGCCTTTTGGCAATTGGTGGACGAGATTCCTCTTCTAATTCTTCAGTGATAAGAAAACATCTTGGTAAGAATGATAGAGTCTTTCACGCTGAGATAGTAGGATCGCCGTTTTTCATTCTAAAGGATAGTGAAGATAGTATTGCATCAAGTATAACAGAGGTAGCACAAGCTACAGTCTGTTTTAGCAGGGCTTGGAGGGAGGGAATGTATGGATTAAATGCATATTGGGTAAAACCAGACCAGATCAAGATGGCAGCTCCCACGGGTCAATTTCTTGCAAAAGGTGCATTTCCGATAGAAGGTACTAGAAATTTTATTCAGGTTTCTAATCTACAACTCGCTGTTGGATTATATCAGAAAGGTGAAAGTTACATGATCATGTCTGGCCCACTCTCGGCAATAAAGATGCAATGCATATTTTATGTAATCATAGAACCATCAGGAATTGACATGACAGAACTTGCAAAAAAGATAAGGCTGGAATTTCTAAAACTTGCAGAGAATCAAGATGTCATTAAAGCATTTAATATTGATGATTTTATACGTGCACTTCCTGCAGGCGATAGTCATATAGTAGAATCAGGTATTGGGCAGGAAGGTTCGGTGTAGAGGACACACCCGCAAACTTGATTAAAAGCAAAGGCTAGAATAGAATATTGGCAAAAGCTGTACAAAAACCAAAAGATGACAAACTCTGGCTAGAAGAGGAAAAAGTTGCCAAACTCTACAAGGCTGGAAAACTCAAAGGCAAGACATTTGAAAATATTGACGATCTAGAAAAAGATCTAAATTCCTGAGCAGATGTATTTTGTGGCTGGTTCACAGAAAAAATGTCTTTAATCGAGATTACAAACATCTAAGCTCAGATCTACAAAAGAAAACTATGAGAGCAGTACGTGATCTTGTAGCGAGTCAAGACCCACGAAAGATGGGAGATCATAAAACAGGGCCATTAAATTGTCTTCATACATATGAACTGGGGCAACAGTTTAGAGTGTTATACGATGTGCAATTTGAACAAGATCTTCTAGTCTTGCTTCGAGTTGGTACGCATAAAATCTACTGAATTGTTCTTGCGAAGGTAAGTTCTCCACACGAGGGTAACAGAGGTTTATAATCTGCCTGGTCTATGCGGTCAAGTTAAGCGATTAGATTTATGTTCCAATAGCTTGACAGTACCTTAGGGATATAATTGAGCACACATAAGCCTAGTTTTGTTGTAGATGCAATGCTTGGGAACTTGGCAAGAAAGCTACGTATTCTTGGCTATGACTCCAAGTATGATTCTTCAATCGAGGATTCAATTTTACTCAATCTTGCAGAGGGACAAAAACGCGTCCTGGTTACAAAAGATGAAAATCTTT
>JBOGQT010000128.1:0-3164 GCA_050749105.1 Nitrosotalea sp.
GTATAACATGCAACGAGCTGCTAAAAACAAGCCAGAACCGGAACTCAGTCCACGGGTAGAGAAGCTTTTAGAAGATATTGATACGGGCAAAATCAAGATGAAAAGATATACTATGGATGAATACAAGATACATGTAAAGAAACTTCTCAAAGAAGATTAGATGTGCGCTTTGTTGATGTTTCAGATGAAGTCAAAAAGAAACTAAAGAAATTCAAATCTGATAAAGCAATAATTGATGGTTATTATCGAGCCTTAGAAGAGTTAAGCGTTGCACCCGATCCTACAACGATTGGAGAACGTAAACATGGGATCTATAGAAACTGTCATGCAATTCATATCACAAAAAACCACAGCCTGCTTTATCGATATTTTCATGAACAGAATTTATTACACTTGATAGATTTGGATGATCACAAAAGTCTCTATGGCAGGGACAACAGAAATTAACAGCAGCTCAAGCTACAAGTTCAAGATCAGTCTTTTGTGATAATTTTGTATAAAGAATGCCGGTCTGGTAGGCAAGTCCGGCATAGTAACCGTTATCTATTTAAAGTAAGAAAGTAAGAATATACATATGACATCACACGAGGAAGAGGATATAACAGTAATGAGTGGAAAGGGGCAGGTAGTAATACCCCAGTCGCTCAGGGAGAAACTTGGGCTCAAACCCAAGACAAAGCTCATCGTATACAGCTACAAGGATACCGTCATTATGAAGAAGATGAAGATGCCAGACGTATTGAAGGATCTGAAGGCACTCTACAAAAGGGTTGACGCAAGGGCTGCAAAATATGGCAAAATGAGCGAAGAGGAGATTCTTCACGAGATAGAGAAATACAGGTCAGAGAAGCAAAGGAAGCGTTAAGGAAGCACATGGGATGCATGCAGTCGTTTTTGACGTCAACGTCCTAGTTTCTGCCCTCATAGCTGATGGAAAACCACGGCAGTTGTGGTTCATGGTTGTAAGAAAAGAACTCAGATTGGTCTTGTCAGACAAGATAAGATCCGAGTTTTTGGCAGTCATCTCAAGGAAAAAATTTCAGCGCTATCTTACAGACAAGGACATGGTGGATTTTATCAAGGTACTTGACAGCACAGCTAGGTTTGTTAGGCCCGCACGTGGTATAAGGGTAATAGAAGAGGATCCAGATGACAATCTGATACTTGCTACTGCAATTGGGGGCAAGGCAGATTATATTGTATCTGGTGATAGGCACATGCTTGATCTTGGAGAATTCAGTGGCATAAAGATAGTGACGGTTGAAAAGATGCTTGACATAGTTTGATCATTAGGGTCGCTCATGCCGACCCTTCAGAGAGAAGGTCTTGAAAGATAAACAATTTTTCAAAAGTTAATCGCAGCTCAAGCTCAAAGTACAAAGATCAGTCTTTTGTGATAATTTGGTATAAAGAATGCCGGTCGGGTCGGCAAGTCCGGAGTCTGAAAAACTCATATGAGTCCACCTCGGATTCGTGGGTTCAAGTCCCACCCCCGCTTGGGGTTTGTCCTGATATTGCTCTCAAGTGTCGCTTGGCGCCAAACCACGACAAGTTAGCAGAACTTCAAGTATCACGGTCATCTCTGATAGAGGCGACAGCATCAAAGTCGCCATACTTTGTCTTTGCTCTTACCTCATCCATAGAATGTGCGGCCTCTCTTCTCTTCTCCTTTCTTATCCTCTGTCTTATTGCATCACGAATGTATTGGGACCAGTCAATCTCGATCTTTTTCATCTGTTCTTTTATCTCCTTACTTATCCTAACACTGAGGCTTGAGCTGCTCATATAATATGTATTACATCTCAGTATTCAAAAATGTATTGCATTTTCGTATTACATTCTGACATACTTCCAACGCTAAAGTGTAATGGGCTTTCTTGCCCCGGCATTTTGCAAGATCAGTATTTTATCGAAATTTCGAATAAAGAAGTTGAGCGGGTCATCAAGTCCGGAAATGCCGTGAGTCTGAAAAACTCCTGCTGGGGTTCTCCTCAGTTCGTGGGTTCAAGTCCTAGATATCTGAGGGTTGGGCATAATTCCAAACCAATTTTCACTACCATAACAAGTCTGTTTGATAGAAAAAGCTAAGGATCTCCTCACTAGGTATTCATTGTCAACATGCATACCAAGAGAAAAATCCTCAGCAAGATAAAATCCGAATCCTTCCTTATTGGCATTTTGCGTCTGATTGGTTTGCTCTGTTTGTGCAACGATGATGACAAGAAAAGAGGACATCCTTACGTCTATCCGACAGCCGTCATGCTGCGGTGTTGTGTTGTCATGATATGGATAAGGATCCCCTCAAACAACTGCCTGCACAAGTATTTTGAGAGCAACATGCCATACAACAGAAAGGTGATGATGGCATGCGGACTGGACAGCATTCCAGACCGCAGGACATTTGACCGCAGATTCAAGGTGCTCCCAGTCAGGAAGATAATCTCAAAAGTGGGAAACATCTTCTTGTTGGAAGGCCTTGCCGATGGTACCACAGCGTCAGTTGACAGCTCGCTGCTAAAGGCAAGGGGTCCCGTATGGCACAAGTCAAGCATGAAAAAGAATACACTGCCAATCTCCGGAATTGACACCGATGCCAGGTGGGGGTTCTCAATGTACAGGAGATGGATATTTGGGTACAAGCTGCATGTATCATGCAGTACTGGCCAGCTGATAGTTCCGTTATCGGCTGATTTTACCACTGCAAATATTGCCGACAATCAGGCGTACAAATCACTTGTGACACCCATTGCAGGTTTTGTGCAAAACATTGCAGGCGATCCTGCATACGATGATGACAAGCTGTATCGGTTTACAGACGATGCATGTGTTGCAAGGCTTGTCTGTCCGATAAAGGCGTATGACAGTACGCCACCTGAAAGGATGGAACTAGTTGAGTTTTACAACTCAAAGGAAGGCCAGTTGATATATGGTAACAGGAAGATATCAGTCGAGCCGCTCTTTGAGTGCCTCAAGGATATGTTTGGTATTGGTGCCCTTCCTGTACGTGGACTGGAAAGATCCGCATCGTTTGTACTGTCATGCGTATTTGTGTACCAGATTGCCGTATACTATAATTGTACAGTAGGCAATGATAAACCAAGATGTGTCAAGCACATGCTTGGCAACTAGCATTTATTTTTGGCAGGAATTATGCCCAACCCTCA
>JBOGQT010000129.1:0-15151 GCA_050749105.1 Nitrosotalea sp.
TCGTATCTTCTTGACAGGAGTCTTTTTGTCTGTTAGGACAAGATCGTTTAAAATTGTGTCACCCTCTGGGTCAACAATTTCTGGTTTATTTTCTATTGTAACACTAACCAAAAAAGAGGGCATGAAATTTGTACAAGAGATAATTAATTTAAGCCTTGAGCAGAGATGAAACGATGAATGATTTCAATACTACGGAATACAAGCTCAACTCAAGGGCTAACTGGAACACTGTTGCTGCAGATTACCACTACAATTGGGCTAACAAACAGATAGGACCATTCAAGTCTACTGTGGAAGTTGTTAAACTAGCAGAAATAAACCCGTCAGATAAAGTGTTAGACATTGCATGCGGTACAGGTGTGATTTCAAAAGAGGTATTGCGTCATCTTGGTAAAAATGGATTATTGGTTGGGGTGGACTTGTCTAGAACTGCGTTATCCATTGCAAAGCAATCCATGACCAAAGTTAACGCAGACTTTTTTGAAATGGATGCAGAAAATATGGGGTTTCATTTTACGTTTGATAAGATATTGTGTCAGTATGGTCTCATGTTTTTTCCAAATGTAAACAAGGTACTAGAAACGGCCAGAAAAATGTTAGATAGGGATGGGAAAATCGTGTTGGCAGTCCATGGCACTGCAGAAGAAGTGCCATATTTTAGCACCATAATAAGTTCTGTTTTAAAACACATTCCAGATATCAGGCCAAAAGATGCGCCAACCGTGCATAGATTTGGCAATCCCGAACAATTGCAAAAAGAACTTGAAAGAGCAGGTTTTGCCAAAATATCCATAACAAGGCATGTTTTCAATTATGAGGCAGGAACTTTTGAGGAATACTGGAAGGATTACATGCATTCAACTGCCAATGCAATCAGACCCAAGATTGAGAGCATGGGGCATGATACTGTATCTGCAATAAGAAGTCAATCAGAGCAAAACGCTTCAAGGTATCTCAAAAATGGTAGCATAGTTTTCCCATGGACAGTGCTTGTTGCATCTGCATCTTAGAATATCATTATTGTATTTGGTTACTGAATTTTTGTTGCATGTGACTTGAAGTCAGAATCATACCATATGGTCTTGGCTTCTTTTCTTTTGGGCGAAAATCCGTTAAATGCAACATGTCCAAAGTTTTTGCCCTTGATTGCACCATGCCAATGAAATGTGTCCCTTGGAATGTAGACCATGTCACCAGATTTTAATGCAGATTTTTTATCTTGTGTTATCTTAACTTGTTTACCTTGTGACTTGTTTTTTCGGTACGTGACAAGCACGCCTGTGCCATGTGTTACAACAAGTATTTGGCTTCCTTCATGATAGTGCATCTTGGTTCTTGCTCCATTTTTGAAAGCTGCATAGTATACTTTTTGATCCCTTACACCAATGTTTTTTGAGATATCGTGTAAAATGACATCGCCCAGAAAATAATTTCTTTTTCCAGCCAGCAATGACTTGTCAAGCTTTATCTTGTTAAAATTTTCTTTTTTCACTTTTTTGATTTGAAATCACATGATAATTAGCCGTTTCCTTTTAGATCGTGTTTTGACCATTACAAAAGAAGATAATTTTTACAAGTATATCAAAAATAAATTCAAGATTCAAGTCATCATAATTGTGACCTTAATTTCAATTCTGTCATGCGTGATAACATTTTAAACCACCCTCCAGATGCAAATACCTAATGCCAATGTAGCTCAGCCTGGCTAGAGCATCTGACTTGTAATCAGAAGGTCGGGGGTCCAAATCCCCTCATTGGCTTTACTAAAATAGTATAAATCCCAACACGATAATTCTATGTAACTTGAAGCAGCAGACAAGCAACAAGACAAAGGCAGACATACACAACTTCGATAGGCGTCTGGCCAGTGCCTTCACAAGGCTTAAAGCTGAACTTTCGCTTGAAAACATGCAGTTTGTCAGCCGCTACTACAATGCCATCATAATAGATGGTGCAGGCAAGGCAGTTCAGGAAAAGCACCTGCAGTCAATCTTGGTAATGTCCAGGATGTATCAAAAGAACTGGGCTGACATCAAGCGTGAAGACGTTGATAATCTTGTGCTAGAGATATCAAAAAAGTATTCTGATGTCAAAGGGCAGGAAACACACACGAGTTTTGATTACAAGAAGATACTCAAGATATTTGTCAGATGGATAAAGACCGGCAATAGGCGAAAAGACCCTGACATACCAGACCCAGTTGAAATCAAGGGAATCAAGCTAAGGCGTGTAAAGGACAGACTTTCAAGGGAAGATCTCATTACCAACACTGATCTCAACAAGCTTATTCATGCATGCGGTGAGAATCTGCGTGACAAAGCTCTCATATCAGTTCATTCGGAAGCTGGTACTAGAATTGGGGAAACTCTGACCCTCCAGATTAAACATGTCAGCATAGACAAGTACGGTGCAATAATCAAGGTCGATGGCAAGACCAACGCCAGGCCCATCAGACTGATTAAATCGCTGTCTCATCTTGCTGCATGGCTTAACTCACATCCTTTCAGAGACAATCCAAATGCCCCGCTGTGGATTAATCTTAGTCACCACGGATATGGCGACCAGTTAAGCTATGAAGGTGTCAAGCGCATTTTAGAAAAACGTACCAAGATTGCAGGACTTGAAAAAAGAATCTTTACACACCTTTTCAGACACAGTGAGATAACAGAGACTGCCAACTTTCTAACAGAAGCACAGCTTCGCAAAAGGTATGGATGGTCGGGATCTAGCAAGATGCCTGAAAGATACACACATCTTGTGGATTCCGATGTCGACAAAGCAATACTGAGCCATCATGGAATAATAAAGAAGGATGAGCAGCCTTTTGCACAACTGCCTAAAATCTGTGAGCTTTGCAAGTTTCCAAATGCCTTTGATTCCAAGTTTTGTTCTCAATGCACCAAGCCATTAGACTTGCAGGCCGCCTTGGAAGAGGAAGAAAAACAGAAGCAAAGGCAACAAGACCGAGATGATGAAATCGAACGTCAAAGACAAGCCATCGATTATCTGTTAAGCAAAGATCCTGAAGCTAAGAAGCATCTTAATTTATGAATAGCCATCAATACCATGTAAAGAAAGCCAATTTTTGATATCTGAAGTAAAAAATCTTGCAATATGTAGCATTGCTAACTGCCTAGTTTTCTTATTAAAACTACTAAATTTACTATCTATTTCCTGACTTAAGTCAAGTGGATGAGTAAAATTTATCTTGATAAATTCAATCAACTGAGTTGGTGACTGTATATCTATCTCACAATATTCCAGCGGTAGCATGTCGTAGTAAAACCCAACTCCGTAAGCAAAGCCAGTCTCTTTCTCGTTCACAAGAAAAAATTTGAAAATGTAAAAACCAATCATAGATTCATTGACGTCTTGTATGCCTAAGGTTCTTTGCATTTTTTCTATAACAGACTGAGATCCCAATTTAAGACCACGAGACAATACGTCTGCAAAGTTCTTCACAAAAGGTTTTCGTTTCCTGAAATCACTAGCAAATGAATTCTCTAGAGATTTGAATAGTGCATCTTGTTCCCTATTGAGATTTTTTAAATGTGTACGTACTAAGATTTTTTCATCCTTATGGTTTGGTATGTATGCCAAAGCTTTTGACGGAATTTTAGAATCTTTGAAAAACCTGCTTTTTTTATGGGTAATGATCTTCTTTTCATCTCTCAAACGTCTCAGTGATGCAACCACGGAATTGGGACTCATGGCAGTCTCTTTGATTATCTGTCTAGTGTAACAAGGTGGATTATCCCTGATAAATTTCAATATTCTAGCATCAGTCTTCTTTCTTTCCTTTAGTTGTACAGCACCAAGGCCTTTTACCCCCATAACGTTAAACTCCTACAACCCCAATAACGCAATGATGGTTTTGTGAATTATTTCTCTATAAACATTATGCTGTACATACAATGTGTCAACCAGAACATCGATCGCACTTACACACCAAACACGTGACAAATTAGCATCTTTAGGTAAGAAAGACCAAACATTTGATGAAATCGTAAACGACCTTTTGAAAAAAGCAGGATTACAAAAATGAATGGTGTAGTTCTTAGATGCTGTAGTGGCGAATCTAAATTCCGTGTAACGTATGTCACTGGTAGTACATACATTGTATGCTCAGATTGCATGAATCTTCCCCACTGGTCTAGGGGAATAAAATCAAAGGAAGAGGTATGATATGCCTCAGAATTTGCAATCAGATCTCACTACAATCACAATAAGAACAACGACAAGAAAGAAGCTGGAAGAATTTTCCCTGAGCGGCAAGCTTGATTTCGACGAGGTTATAGAACGATTGTTCCTTTCACTTTTACTATCATCAGATAAGCTTGAGGGATTGAGATGAATGCTGACCAACAGCATAAAATCGGTCCCGACCATGCAGTCCTGGACTCACATAGTGAAAAGATGATACAACATGTTGTTGTAGAGAACAAACCACCAGGCATAGTTGATGATTCAACTACCATGGATGATATCTGTAATATTCCAAGAGATACCGATGACTTCCAGAAGATAGACATCAAGCTAAACCTGCCGTGCTTTCTCATGAGAAACTTGGTTAACAACATCCAAAAGAGATTTGGTGACAACGGGCCAACGCTCAACGGCTATTTTGAGGGAAAAATTATGGAATGGAATAAGGAACTTGAACTGCAGCAACATGTTGTATCATTATCCTTCAAGGGTTCATTTCCCAGAATTGATGTCTTGGAGAGGCTTTACAGGGTAGCCGCCGAGCTAGAGGAATGGCCCGAGTTTCCAAAATTCAAAAGGAACCATCTAGAAGTAATAGTAAGAAAGACCATAGGCCCCAGGGATCCGAGGACCTTCAGGGACTATTTTGAATGCCTGATTAGATTCATCGAGGCAAAAAATGGGGGCCGGATCAGTTTCTACGGCGACTATGATGTTTCAGGGTTCCGCAAAGTGATAGAAGAGGCACTAACAAGAACTGAAAAAGGAGAAATCGAAAAAACTGATTTTCTCTCTCACAGAAGCACTTTTGGGAGTACATCGACGTGATTAAACAGCTCTCATCTTCAAAAAAGGTAGAGTATCTGCCAGTTTTGTACAACAGGCAACGGGGAAAATGCTTCTATTGTAGAGAGTCATTTGAGCTTCTGGAAGACGCTATTTTTGACCATCTCAACAACAACAGGTTGGACAACAGGCTTGAAAACCTCTGTCTAACTCATCAAAAATGCAACATCAAGAAGGCCACGTACGTGGATTACCAGATTATGGCCAATGAGCAGCTGAAAAGAAATGAAGACCAGGTTTTATCTGAGAGAAAAAATATCGAAGACAGAACACCGTCGGATGCCTCGACTGAGATTCAAATCAATCAGGCAAATTACTCCATTGTAGAACAGTTCATCACAGAGCGAGTTAACACTGACGGGCGTATCGAATATTCTGATGCATTACATGGTTCAACCTACAAGTGCAAAAGCATCACAGGCCATGGAAGCACACAGAGCGTCAGAGGCTATATTGGAATCCTGACAAGCTTTGTCTCTCCCTTGATGATTACAAAAGACGAGAAAACAAGGAAGAAGTTCATAGTCAGGAGAACTGGCCAATGATGCCAAATAATGGCAGTCAAGCTGCCACAACAGTCATGGTTTATGGCAGTAGAAAAAATTATGGTAAAGCTACAGATCTTCTTGCAGCAGTCAGGGAATTGATGGTACGTAAGATGGAAGATGAAGAAAGAATCACAGAGCTACAACATCGAGGTTTCAAGATATCAATCAGGACTCTTCGAAGAATCAAGGCTTGGATAAGAAACACACCACAGCAAAGGCTGGACTTCATAGCTCATACAGAATTTGTCCAGTTTCACTTGGAGGCTATTGATACAATAAAATACATCAACAAGAAATGCTTGGAGCTTGTTGAATCCAAAGATCCGAAATTGATTCTCAGAGCATCGGAGGCAGTACGTGAGAATACAAAGGCACTTGCCAATATTTACGATGCAAATCCGATAGTGAGAGCGATAGCTGAAAAATTGGGGGGTACATATGTACAGGAATCTGCAGCAGCAAACTAACGGCATAATATCTGGTAATGAGATGCAATTCTCATCAAACCTTCCCTTCTGGTGTGGACACTACAGAGACCAACAAGACAAGACTAGAATCATCCAGGATGGTGAAAAATGCTGTTACAACCACTGGCTTGGTCTTCCCAAAAGATGGGACAAACGCCATCCAATGTATGAATATGAAATAAATTTTGTACAGTTCTTATCAAAATACAGAAAGCTTCACGTGGAAAAGGCGGCAGGCCTTGGAATCACGGAGCTTGTCCTGCGCTGGCTTGAATGGATGGCACTGACAAATCCAGAATTTCAAAACTCTCAGGTTGAAATCGTATCAGGTCCTAACAGGGTACTTGCCAAGGAATTGATATCAAGAATGGTTGGACTCAAAGAAGAAAACGAGGATTATCATGATCTTGGAAGTAGGAATGTAGCTAGAGACATCACAGACTATTCATTTCGAATCGGAACAACAACATTTGAGGCAGTGCCGTCAGACAACATAGATGCAATACGAGGCAAGCCAAACTGTAAAGCTATCTTTGTAGACGAGGCTGCATTCTTTCTAATGAAGGCATCAAATGAAATTCAGATAAGACAAGCTGCAGAGCACTATGATCTAAAATCAAATCCCTGGATTATATGGGTCTCAACACCAGGATTCATTCCAGAAGGCGTATTCCACCAAATAAAGATAGAGGAACCATCGCAATACAAAAAGATTCAACTAAACTATCTGGTAGGTCTTGACGCAAACATTGAATCCATGACATCGATGTATCATAGAGAAGCTTTAGAAGAGGCCAAAAAATCACCGTCGTTTCCAAGGGAATACATGCTGATTTGGGGAGGCGGCCAGGGCAACATATTCCATTGGAAGCTAATAGATGAAATCACAGAAACCTATGATCTGAAGCTTGGCACAGGTCCAAAGGGATTGTACATCGACCCTGCATTTGGAACAAGCAAGTTTGCAATACTTGGCCTGGAACTAATCGATAGTACAATCTACGTCAAGGAAGCGTTACAGTTTGACAGGCCGTCACCTGCAGCAATGCTTGACATGATACTGCAAAAGGCACCATTGTACAACAACCGAGTATTAGTAGATGCTGCACATCCTGGACTGATAAAAGACCTGCAACTGCGAAGTGTTTCAGCAAGGGAAGTTGCATTCAACAAGGAATTATCCACAATGACAATCAAGGCCTCACAAGCTGTAAAAGACAAACGAGTTAGAATCCATCCTGCATTTCATGATCTAATATCACAACTAAAAGCTGTAGATTTCAACGAGAAAGGCCATCCAGACAAGAAGAAGCTTACCTTTGATCTTGGAGACGCATTCTTGATGGGAGTAGATGACCTGCTCAAGTTCGGAACAGGTCATTTTGGAGGGGCCGCCTATGGCAATTCAGACCATTCCTTCCCAAGAAACGGTTACCACATAAAGAGATTTGATGATGATATTGGATACACGGGAGATTTGTTCTAGATGGCGCCATCACTGCAATATCAGTTCACACAAAGCGGCCTGGATGATATCGTAGACAGAATCAAGGAACTGCACAACGAGCTTAGAAACGGCCAGATTACATACCAGCAGTATCACACACAGATCAAGGAAGCAACAGAACAGGGAAGGGCTGCAACACAAGAATTTTCACAGATGAAGGGAGCAATTGCTGCAACAAACCCAAAATTATTGGAATACACCAGAACCATGTCAACTTTTGGCAGTGTTGCAAACACAGTCCTTGGAATCACAAACGCAATCAACCTGGCACAGATGGCATCAATGGGAATAGACCAGACAGTAATGCAGGACAAGGTAAACCTTGCAGCTGTGACAAACAACGCAGCAAAAGACCTGGCAGCATTTGGTCAAAACTCTGCACAATATCAAACAGACTTGGCAGCAAAAGATGCTGACACAAACAAGCTTGCATATGATCTACAACAGATGGGATATCAAAGTGTATCAACTGGCGCCACGTTGGTAGCCAGTGCTGTTTCAGTAGCAGGCTCGATATCGCAGACATTGATTGGATTCAAGGCAATGCAGGCAATGATGGGAGGCAATTTCGTAGAAAACTTTGCAATTGGATTATCGGCTGTTGGAACTGCGGCACTGGCCATATTGGGACCAATTGCCATAGTAACTGCAGCAATCTATGGAATTTACTATGCTTACCAGGCTCTAGATCCTGCATTTGCGCAGCAAAGCAGTGCCATATACAATGCAATAATTGCAAACTGGCATCTTGACACGTTATCTGCAACATTGATTGCCCCATGGGTGACATTCTTGGTAGACCTGGAAGGAACAGCAGACGCAATGTACAATGTTATGATTACGCTGTACAACGGAATAATCACGGGTTTCATCAATCCGCTAATCTCTGCATGGGACAGCACCATAGGCCACATCACAGGAAGCATAGCACAGATTACTCCTTCGGCTCTCACAAACCAAACACTGCAGCAGGCCATGGCAGCAATAGGGCTAGGTTCTGCAACCACAACAACATCTGCAGCAGCTTCATCAAGCTCAACAACATCATCTTCAATGGATGCAGTAAACCAGATGATGCTATCTGGAAATCTGCCAGGTAACTCGCTGACAGGAAGTTCTACTACTCAATCAATACAACAGATTCAAAATACATCTGCACAACAATTGCAACAACAACTCATTTCAGGAAGTACATCTGCGGCCATTTTACAAACTCAGCAGGCCACAGGCGCAACACTCACTGGAGCAAATTCCAACCTTGTAACAATATCATCAAGTATATCATCAAACCTGCCACCAATAACCAGCGCAGTAAACACTACGGGTTCATCTATAACAAACGCAGTTATTGCAGGAACAACAGCAACAACATCAGGCCTTTCAAGCCTTCAAACTGCAATGACTGCAGCACAAACGGCTCAACAAAACGCAGTTACTGCAGCTCTTTCATCAATACAATCTCAAATTTCACAATACAATAGCCAGATTGCATCATTACAAACACAAGCTACTGCACTAGCAGCACAACCGCAAATACAATATGGTACAGACGTTGGAGTGACTGGCTACGAAGGCGGTCCTGACGGTCAACCAATTTACGGCACAATTCAAACTCAAGGTCCAACTGCAGCAGCATCACAACTGGCATCAGTCAACCAACAAATAGCATCCCTGCAACAACAGGCCACTGCATTAACAAACCAAGCCAAAAACGTAGTTGCAAATAGTGCAATAAGTGGAACATTAGACGTAGCATCATCAGGAGCACAAGCAACAATCGCTTCACTAGGCCTTGATTCTTCAACTGGTATAGGCTCTATCATCGCAGGCGCACTTGGAAACGGCTCAGGTTCTGGCACATATGCAGGAATTAACGCAAACCAGTTGGCACAGTTTGCACAGACAGGTAACTATGGAATCTTTGGCCAAGCAGTAGATCAAGAGATGGCACCTGGAACAATTACGACTTACAACTCTTCTGGCGCACCCATATTTTTACAAAATACTCCGGCAAATCAATTAAGTGTATTGGAAAAAAATTATCAATCTATGGGATTCTCAGCATCCCAGTCTGCAACATATGCTGCAGCAGTAAAAGAAAACTCGAACAACTTCAACGGAAGCATACGTTCACCAGGTAACAACGGAGGATACGGCGCAGGAAACCAATATCTGGCAGCTGGAGGATTTGAAGGAAATGTAAATACTCCAACCAGCATCACAGTAGGAGAACAGGGACCAGAAGCAGTAAGCATCACACCACTGTCAAAACCAGGATCTGGAACATCAGGAAATACCATAATCATAAACATTGCAGGCTCTCTACTATCAGACAATGACCTAGCGCAGACAATCGACAACGTAATGAAAAACAATCTGATCAGAGTTGGATTTACTTGAGTGCAGTACCACAGCCAACAATGGTCATCATATTCGATGTTTAGTGGGTGATGATGCTTCGAGAAATATCAAACTAAGTTCCAAGAAAAATTTAACATAGCAATAGAATCACTCATTAAAATCAGCTATGATGTCAAAGAAAAATTATCTATCATAAAAAACGAACCATACAACTCTCAAGAACATAGAATTCAGGTTGAGGTATTGAACAAATATCTTCTGCCATCATTAAATCAATTAAGTAATATGGTATATAGTGCCATCCTAATTTACAACAAATTTCCGGAGAAGGTACCAAGCTTAACAGATAAAGACATACTGAAAGCGCAAATGGCGTTAGACGATTATGTAAACATCTTGAAAAGTGCAGATGTGAACGTCAATATACAATTCAACATGGACGAAATATTCAAGGACAACTCCGATTGAGAACATCTGGATGGATTATTCACTTAGAAGAAGATCTGGCTTTATGATCTTTAATTCGCATCGATAAATCATGTCTCAAGACGTTCCTTTGTATTGTGAAAACTGCAATCAGGTTGATACCGGGGTAATTTGGAATCCTGATAAAAAAGAAAACTGCCTTAACTGCGGGAAAGAAATGTCAAGAGCTCCTGCTGATACATATGGAGTAGTTTTTGGATTCTGCTATCATTGTCTTCAAATTGAGCAGGGCCTGGCATTGTTACCAGTACGGTTGGATGATGAGAATTTCATTATTGGAAGCAGATGTCCCAACTGTTATCATGTAGGATTGATGAAATATACTAAAGATGTTTCTCCAAAATACCGTAAATATATCCCAATGTGAATTTTTAGAAAACTCGCTGGAACCTTAGCGCCGATCGGCGCTAAGCTAGACCTTGCGGTCAAATGACCGCAAGGGTAAGGCAATTGAGTTGCAGCACAAAACAGCGCACAAACCTCGTTAGCTTCAAACGATGCTAACGAGGGCAAGTCTCTTTCTAAAAGGTAGGCAAATTGCCTACCTTACCAAAGGGTGCAGAATCTACACCCTTTCCAAAAGGAAAGACTCGATCTGAATGCATCTTGTTACATCTTGTTACATCTTGTTACATTTTGTATCATCTAACGGCGGATACAAAACCTAGTCATAGATCAGATTGAACACGGTACTGTTAGTAACTTGTGGTGTCATATGGTAACCTAGAGTAACTCTTCCAAACTTCTGAGACAGAGGTCTCAGAAGTGGAACCTCTGCCTCGCTCAAGGCAGAAGTCAAGCTTGGGTATGAGGCATCCCTAAAATCTGTAATCTAGTTAGACATTAAATATATGCAGGTTCAATTAGTCAAATGGCTCTTTCACAAGACCTAGTGATGAGAAACTAGAATGAGTAAATCATTGGCGGCTCTTACAACGTTCGGTTTTATATTGGCACTCATAGGCATACTATACGTCATTTTCGGTTTAATTGGTGGCCTTGGAATAGATCTTGTTTTTGGTTCTATCTTAGCAGTGATTGGTTCTACTATGTTTAGAATGGCTACAACCAGAATGAAAAAACAAAAAGAGCAAGAAGAGAACAGTCCTTGTTATTGCATGGAATGTGACTTGCAAACCAATACAAGATCAGAGATGTTGACTCATGCCAACACCACGGGACATCGTTTCACAGCAGGAACAAAACAGCCTGTTAATCTGTCTTTTAATTCGATGGAGATCCTAAAATCTAGGTATGCAAAAGGGGAAATCACAAAGGAACAATTTGAACAAATGAAGAAAGATTTGGAGACGTAAAGTATCTTTTCCAACTGATCTAAAAAGAAATCTACTGGTATGTTTTACAAGAATAATGGTAAAAGACGTCTATCAATTACCAAGATGCTGCAGCAAGACACCTATCAAAAAGATAACTTTCAAGCTGCCAGATGATTCATCGGTTCATCTTGTATGTGCAGAACATTACGGCAAATTTCCTTTTGACAAGTACATTTTGAAGGAGGAAGGGCTGTAACAGTCTGTGTTTAATATCTAGTCTTTCTGTTCTTCAAGCCAGGATGGAATGATCACGGCTCTAATCAGCTCCTGGACTGTTATCCCACGTTTCTTAGCTATCTTTTCTAATTTAGCATAGATTGCATCATCAATGGTTTGAAGAAACTTCACACTGTTTTCCATAGGCACTGTATCTTATAATATCTATGGATATACTTATATAATAAGATATATTTGGATATATTGGTTAGACCGAGTGGTTTAGCTAACAAAGCTCGATATCTTTGTTAGGGACTGCAGGCTGAACCTTGCCTAGACATGAAATTGGGAAAACCAAAGGCGGTCTGCGCCTTGGTTTGTTTTTTAATTGAAATAACTTTTAACCAAATCTGTTTTATCTCAACTTGGAAAAGGAAAAAGTTCAATATCTAAGATAAGAAAAAATGATGATAGAAATGATTTTCATCAGTCATACTAAAGATGATAAACATCTCGTAGAACCCATTACTCAACGTTTAGCTTCAGTATTTGGTCAAGAAAATATCTTTTATGATAGTTGGTCAATACAACCAGGAGATGGCATAATTGACAAAATGAATGATGCTCTTTCAAAATGTAAATTCTTCTTTTTCTTCGTTAGTAAGAAAAGTCTCACGAGTAATATGGTAAAATTAGAGTGGCAAAATGCTGTCTTGAAAGCCACTAAAAATGAAATCAAAATAATTCCAGTCAAATTGGATGATTGTCTCATGCCGCAAGTTCTACTGCAAACTCTTTATATTGATGTCTACGGACAAGGTCCTGAAAATGCAATACGACATATGATAGACGTTGTCTATGGGAAAAACACATTTCTTCCAAATCAAAATGAGGGTTATCAAAATGTTCGTGGATATATTTCCAAAAATGTCGGCTCCATTCAAATAGAATTTAGAGCAGAATCCTATATGGAACCTCACTCAAATTATTTAATACTTGTAGAAAATAATGAAGATGAATTAACATGGACTGCAGTTGGCGAATCCCAATTTGGAAATGCATTTCATAAGGATCTCAAACTTGACGATGGAAAAATATGTAATGCATTGTTTATTTCTAGAATGACTGCCACATCTCCAGGATTTTCTTTTATAGTTAAATTGACTCCAAAAAATAACTCAGTAATTAGATTGATTGGACTAATGAAACAAATTTCTCGTGAAAATTTCAGAGGCATTCCAATTATTGAATCATGAGTCTGGCTTTGGTACGGCATCCAGACATTTATGATCAAAGCAACAGTGACGATTAATGCCATGCCTACAAAAATGCCGTTTACTGTGGGTCCCAAATATGATTTTCTTTTAAGAAACATTCAGAAATCGAGATTATTGGAACCACTGTAAAGTTTGATCAAGATGATGTGATTGAAGAACGGCTATTGATGATATAATAAAAAATTGGGTAAAAGATAACAACAAGCGACGGTTCAGTTACGTATGATGATCAAAGATTCAAGATTACTGAATGATAAATTTGAGTACACGGGAAAATGGAACCTCCCAGGAAATAGTGAGCACATAGCATATGGTACGTTGAAATATGACAACGGTTCCATATCTCTTAAAATTTCAGGCTCACTTCAAGATGAACCAGAACCTAAATCTATCATTGAATATTTACAACAACTCAGAAGTCATAGATTCGACACTATTCTTGGAATAACTGATGAGGGAATAGAGATAACATTAGAGGATTGCATATGGACGCATAGGTCAGGCGGCGGCACTGGCAGTCAATCATCACAAATCACTACATATCATGTCAATACAATGTTTGTAGGAGTCCAGTATGGGGGCCTAAAAAATATCAAATTTAATAATGTAACCGTAAAGTATACTAATTTTAAAGAATGGATAAATGAATCAGGAATTACTACAGATCAGAATCTCGAGGAAGGAAAGTTCACCATTAACAGTGAAACGCCTGAATCTCATAAAGGCCACTTAATAGATGATTTTGATTATAACATATTTCATCACGTTGACAACCCAGGCCATCATCAAGATAGGTTTGACGCTACCATAAAACAAGATACACTGATATCCATCACTAGCAAAAATAAACACGAGTATTCAGAATTTCACAAGCTGCATTATCGCTTACAGAATTTTTTCATGCTTTGTATAGGATACAGTATCAGACCATTATTGATAACTGCCAGTATGGATGACATCAAAGGTAAAATCATATTGATTTACCAAAGTTCTGTTGATGTATCTGGTAATCATGCGCCAATTAGAAATGATCAGATGATTCTTACCTTCAAAGATCTGAATGAAAAAGAAGAATCAGTCTTCCAAAACTGGTTAACTTCTTACAAAGACTTGGAAGATGCATTTGATTTGTATTTTGAAAATTTCACAAATAGTAATCTATACCCTCAAGATAGATTTGAGAATGTAATTCAAGCCTTAGAAGCATTTCATCGAAGGCGGTTTGATGATGAATTGTTAGAAAGAATCAGATATGATACCATGATCAAACACATACTGAGTAAAATATCCGAACAAGATGCTATTGATTGGATAAACTCACAACGATCATTAGGAAATAACCTATCGTTACCTCAAAAATTACATCAACTATTTGAACAGTTTCCCTATCTTTATAAAAATGTGGAAAAGAGAGAAGAATTTGTTCGTGATGTGCGAGATACTAGAAATTACTTTGCACATCATACGCCTGAGTTAAAAAAGAAGGCTGCAGAAAGTGCTCCGTTAGCATATCTTGAACAACGACTGAATGTTCTCATGGATGCATGTATGTTATCAGAACTGCATTATGATGAGGACGAGCTTGAAAAACTTGTCATAAAATTTGCAAAACGAAGGCAACTGGTAAAAATAGTTGGAACACCAGATCCTTACGAATGGCTAGTATGAGATATGGTATTGATTCCCATGAGAACTGGATAGAGTGGCAGCGCATGCCTACGTTTGATATGAGAAGGTGGCAGTAGGCCAAATTTCTCCTTATAAATAAGATGGCAGTATGCGCCAGATGGCATACACTGAACGATTCTGCTACAAAAGAATCAAAATGACACATAAACAAATGTAAACACTTTTTTGTTGACAATTGTTTACTTTCAAAATAATGTCAAATCCCTTCATGCCTGGAAATGGCATAGAGCCTAGATATCTTGCAGGAAGGGAAGAGTTCATAGTGTCTTTT
>JBOGQT010000130.1:0-34902 GCA_050749105.1 Nitrosotalea sp.
ATCATAATGGCAAATGCCATACTAAAAGGCTCAGATATGAACGCGGTAGGAAGCAAAGTTTCTGAGATATCATTAAAACTAAATGAGCTTAGAGCAAAAAGAAGACAGACGTCAAGGACGTTTGAGACCATCGTACTGGTGCTTCATGCGTTAACTATGGCAATCTTTGGTTTAATGAATAAATTAATTGAAATCTTCCATGACATGATTACTGGAACCCAGATTTCAAACAATGCCCTGACGTTAAGCCCCATTGATCCTAATTTCATGGCAATGATGATGCCAATTGTCATAATTGTCACATCTACCATCAACGCTTTAGCAATAAAGGTTGGACAGGGAGGACTTTTCAAAACGGTTTGTTTCAATGTTGCCTTGCTTACTGCATTAGGCGGAGTAACGATGTATGGAACAACTATGGCGTTATCAAAATTCCTAGAAAATCACATACTGAACATATCAAGTACAGGTACACAGATGATACTCGCTTTACGATTGTTTTAATCTAGAATTTTTTAGATTGAATTAGGTGTATGGTATAATACAACATTAATTGGCTTGGGTTTGATAAACAGATGTTGCAAGTAATTTGTTTACTGTTTCAACTATTTGTTTCATGTCAAACGGCTTGTAAACTATTGCGTCTGCTTTCAATTTTTTCAATTCATCTATTGTTTCCGGCCTTACATCACCGGTAATCATGACCATTATTGCATGCGGATTGATTTGTCGTATTTTTTTTAATACATAAAAACCATCATAGCCTGGCATCATTACATCTGAGAATACAAGATCTGGGAAAATCTTTTGATACATCTCAACAGCTTGATTTCCATCATAAGCCTTGCCTAATACTTTGACATCACATATTTCCAAAAATTCTGCAAAAAGGTTCACAGTATCCTCGTCATCATCTATTACTATGGCAGTACATCCTTTCTTGGCTATCTTTCCTACATCAAACATCCTGTACTTGTTTCCCTTTGTACTTCTAATATTAGATAGGTTGTCAATTTTAAACAAACAAAATAGTAATGTTTTAACCTAATTTCATGGTCTTTGAATCAATTCTGAGAGGCCAAGAGGTAACTATTTTTAAAACCATCAACGAATCAGCATGGTGCCAAAAATTCTTGGAATAATAGGCGGGGGTCAACTTGGAATGATGCTTACGGAAGCCGCAAAAAAGATGCCAGAGTACATATCCGAAGTCATAGTACTAGATCCCACAAAGAACTGCCCTGCAGCAATGGTAGGTGCAAGACAGATTGTTGCTGATTTCAAGGACAAAAATGCAATAGTAGAGTTATCCATGCAGACTGACATAATTACATATGAGATAGAATCTGGAGACAGTCAGGTCCTAGAGTCATTAAAGGCACCGATATCAGTCAATCCATCACCTGCAACACTTAGGATAATACAGGATAAATTTTTGCAAAAAACTTTTCTTAAAGACAACAACATGCCAGTACCGAAATTTCTTGCAATAGAATCCCTCTCAGACCTTAAAAGAAAAATTCCATTGTTTGGATACCCCGTATTGTTAAAGGCAAGACGTGACGCGTATGATGGAAGGGGCAATTTTAGAATCGAAGATGATGGTCAAGTCGAATCAGCGTACAATCTCTTCGAGGGCAGACAGATGATGATTGAGAAACTGGTTGATTTTAAGATGGAAATTTCTGTAATTGCGGCACGCAATACCATGGGAGATATTTCTACATATCCTACAGTAGAGAACATCCATAAAGAAAACATACTTGAAATGACAATTGCACCAGCAAGAATAGACCCCAAAATAGCAAAAGAGGCAGAAAACATTGCAAAAAAAACAATGGATGTACTGCACGGAGCTGGAGTTTTTGGAATAGAGATGTTTGTCACACAAGACAACAATGTCCTAATTAACGAAATAGCGCCCAGAGTGCACAACTCGGGACATCATACACTACAATCTAGCGATACGCCACAGTTTGAGCAACATATCAGGGCCATACTTGGACTTTCGCTTGGCAGTACAAAACTCAAACATCGTGCAGTAATGCGCAACATACTTGGCCCAAAAGATTTCATTGGAAGATACAAACCAATAACACTTGAGAACAGAAAAGGGGTCTACTTGAAGATGTACAACAAAGAGGAGGCAAAGCCACAACGTAAGCTTGGTCATATCAATGTCATAGATATTGATGATACTGAAGATATCAGTGTACTAATTGGCAAAGCAGAACAAGCAAGAAACACTATAAGGTTTGAGCCATTAGGTTGATTTTTTTATTTCTTGGCAGTAAGAGCGTATACTCCGCCTGCACCATATGCTGCAGCTATCAAAAGTCTAGATACTATTACTGCAACTGTTTGGTTTGACACAAATGATGTATCTATAAAAATGGCAATTGGAATTGCGGCAAGCGAGATTGCGCCCACTATTATTTGCTCATGGTTAGCAAGGCCGCTAAATTTTTTCATGAATACGTATGTTGACGTGTTACCCAAGCCTATCCCAAGCAATATCAGATACTGGTATAACGGTGGAAAAGCACCTATTGCAGCAAACGGCGCTGCCCAGCAAAGCCCATTTACTGTTTTTACTGAATGTGACCACTTTACACTGTTTTTCATCCTGCCCCGTATAGATTGGAGTATATGTCTGAACCTTCCAAAAACCACTCCAAATGTTATCGCAAAGCTGCCAAACCATATTATGGCATAATAATAAATTGGATCCTGTGATTCAAATGCGACCTCGCTTAAAATTGAGGCCGAACCGACAGATATTGCAACCCCCATAAACAAGATCCCAAAGGCTCGTTTTACTTCAAGGGGCGAGTTTTGCATAAAAACGATGAAAACTTTCTTTCATATAATTCAAAAGCTTGAATCCAAGTTAAAATAAAATTTGCCTTCAGAGAGATACTGCCAAATCGCTGAGTTTATTAAAATTCAATGCTGCATTATCTTATGGTATCATCAAAAAGGCCACTGGTTGGAATTATCATGGGCTCAGGCTCAGATAGTAAAGTAATGCATCAGGCAGCAGTTGTTCTAGATGAGTTTGGAATCAAACATGAGGATCAGATCGTATCTGCCCACAGGACCCCCACAAGGCTATCAGATTATGCAAAACATGCTGAGAGAGAAGGATTCAAGGTAATAATTGCTGGGGCTGGCGGTTCCGCACATTTGCCAGGCATGGTTGCGTCTCACACCATAATACCGGTGATAGGAGTGCCAATAATGGTTTACAATGACAAGGGTAGTTCAGATAGATTCAAATTTTCTGCCTTTGGTGGATTGGACTCGCTGCTATCAATATCAGAGATGCCAACTGGTTCACCTGTTGCAACAGTAGGTGTAAACAAGGCGGCAAACGCAGGACTTTATGCAATCAAGATATTAGCAAACGAGTCTTCTGACCTGCAGAGAAAACTGAAAAAATACAAAGAGCAACAACACAGGTCTGTTCTTAAAGAGTCTGACGAATTGAAAAAATTAGGACTGACAAGATTTACAAGTAAAAAATTTAAAAAATAAAAAATATTTTTTTTCAGGCTAAGCCTTGAGATCTGATGTCTATAGCATATGTCTTGAAAAGTATATCTGATAGATTTTTCCTGTTCCCGGATGGCAATAGTTCCATCTTTTGTCATCAGGATTAATTCTTGTAAATTGTTCTGCCATCTCATGAGATAGTAGTTGGTATGCTGCGTCTCCAATCGTAGTTTGTCCAGGCTGCGCAAGAGGCAATATCTTTGAAACAATTGTTATGCTGTGTCCAATTAGATCAGGATCTGAGCCAAGAAAGACAATTCTGTTTTTGCCAGAGTCTATACCTATTCTCACGTTTATAGTAGGAAGACCAAGATTTGCAAATATTGGATTCAGAGAATGTTTTATAATCATGTTCATCGAGTTTGCGCACCTTACAGCATTTTCCACCATGTTTCCAAATTCCTTTAGATCTGGAAAGAAGGCAATCACTGCATCACCTGCATATTTTAGTACAAATCCAGCATGTTTTGATACTATGACCGACATTTCTTCTGAGAACACCTTTATCAATCCAGAAAGTTCCTCTGAACTAAGTATGGTCGCAAGTTTGGTTGAACCTACAATATCCACATAGAGAATCGCGGTATTGATTTCTTGTTCTGGCCATAAGCTCAAAAATCTACTTGCAACGTGCTTTAGAAATGCTTGCGAATAAGAATCAGACATTTTCATTTTGTACAAAGAGAAATTTCTTTTTACTCGTGTCATACTCTCTATTATCACAGAATCGCTAGCAGAGAGAATTTGGAATCGTTCAATTGGTTTTACGTGATAAATTACTGATTCCAGTACGTTTAGAGGAACAAATTTCTTTTCAAGTATGTCATAATATCCTTTTTCTCCATCAATCTGCGGAGGCAAGAATTTTACCTTTTCGGCTGTAAAACCAAACGGAAAAGACGTATTTTGGTTCTTTGCAGCAATCAGTATTACACTATCATAGTCATTGAGAGTAAGCGCTTGATCGTTTTCTATTCCAGAACCAATATCTATTACCCTAGACACTGGAAAAATTGTGATCTTGCCAGTTTTTGAATTGGATTTTATTATTTCGATTACGTCATTTTCTATATTGTCAGGAACAGTCACTTGAACTACATACTTGTCTTGAAATTCCGATCTATACATCTCTGTACCTTTTGCAGCATGAACCTTTGAGCCAACACCTTTTCCTCTGCCCTTTACTTTACCAATATTTACCGGCACATCAATTATCCTAAGGGCGTTACTAATACCCATCAGATCACTCCTAAGAATTTCTGCCTCTATTCGTATCATTAGCGTAGATTAGGATTCTCAATATATGTATCAATTTAAAGCAGTACATAATTTTCATTTTTTGGATTTATTGGCTATCTTTTAATTATCATCATCTAATCAACCACATATTGGAGCTAAAAGACATACTATACCAAGCCATTTCTGATTATGAGGAGAAAAAGATACTCTCAGACATTGCCCAAGGCGAGAGCTCGCATGCCATAAGTACAATTTTCAACCACTGTATGCTCAATCTTGATAAGATTTATGGTGCCAAACCAGAGACCCGCATAGCCTTGGCAGAAGGTCTTATGCATTACATGTTGACAGTTGCACTAATCCCAAGCCAGCGCAAAACATCATTTGGTTCCATTGATATCGATATTGCAGTGCCTGATGCCAAGACCCTTGCTTCTTCGCCAGAAGATGTTGTAGTAATTTACTTTCCAAAGACTGACAAATTGCAGGCAATCAAGGAACATGTAGATAAACTAGGAAAGATCCAACCAAAATCTGAAAACATATGGATGGTGACAGACAAGCCAGTCCCAACAGATGCCAAAACATATTCCTTGGACAGAGATCAATTCACTTTTGCAAACATAATTAATGATCTGATAAGTTTCTCTTCAAATAAAAAACAGTCAAGATTGAAGATCTTTAGGATATAAGCAGGCTTAGATCGACGTTTTTTTCTACAATATTTGTCATTGTTTCCAGTTTTTGATAATCCTTTACAAAAGGAATTATTCCAAGAATTGGTATTTCTGTAATTTCATACAACGTAGATGGAGCATTTTTTTCTGCAACCCCACCTTTCTCATCAAAATAATTAATTATCACGCCCTTGACAGGAATTTTATACTTTTTACACATCTCAAGTGTCATGATTGTGTGATTTAATGTGCCCAGAGTAGACCGTGTAACAACAATGGCTTCTAATTTCATTTGCTTTATCATATCTGCAACAAAAAAGTCCTTCATAATTGGAGTCATTATTCCTCCAATTCCCTCTACAAGTAACATTTGATGAATTTTTAAAAGATTCTCAAACTGCTCAGATACAACATTCATGTCAATTTTCATATTCAGAGTTTTTGATGCATCATACGGAGATGCAGGTAACGACAAAAATATCGGATTTATTGTGTACTCGCTGTCGTTTACCGCTGCAGATTCGTGCAGCAATGCAGCATCAGATGATTTGAATCCAGTTCTTTGAGCAACCCCGCTTGCAATAGGTTTCATCACACCTACATCAATGCCGCGTTTTCTAAGAGAGGCTGCAATTGCTGCAGTTATCGCGGTTTTGCCAACTCCAGTGTCTGTGCCTGTAATAAAATAGGATTTCACAGAAAACAACTGTGTGCGCTATTTAATAATTCACCGTATCATTATTAATGCGACTAGTTTGAGATTTCCACATGCGCAGTTATGTTTGGCATCCATATACACAGATGAGAGAATGGCCAAACTTTGACGTCATAGTAAAGGGCAGGGGGATGTGGCTTCAAGATTCCAAAGGAAATCTTTTGCTAGACGGAGTTGCAAGCATGTGGTGCAATGTGTGGGGCCATTCTAAAGATGATCTAGTAAAATCAATGATAACGCAGACAAGGAAATTACAGCATTCATCTCTTTTCAATCTCACAAATGACAAAGCAGAAGAGCTTGCTGCAAAGCTTGTGAAACTGGCTCCAAACATGTACAAGGTATTTTATTCAGATGACGGCTCTACTGCGATGGAAATTTCTGCAAAGATGGCCTTGCAGTATTGGTACAACAAAGGCAAGAAAAAAAGAACAAAGTTTGTTACACTTGAAGACGGATATCATGGCGATACCATTGGGGCAATGTCATTGGGATATGTTCCCTCCTTTTTTTCACGATACAAGTCAGCTCTATTTTCTGCAATCAGGATACCGTCTCCAAACAGATACCGCATTCCAAATGGCTATACTTTTGAAGAATTTCAAATCTATTGCTTGGATAGAATTGAGAAAACATTTACACAAAATAACAACATAGCTGCATTTGTAATGGAAAGTGGGGCCCAGATAGCTGGCGGCGTTACAATATACCCACAAGGATTTCAGAAAAAAATCAGTGTCCTGTGTAAAAAGCACGACATATTATTCATATTAGATGAGATTGCCACAGGTTTTGGCAGGCTTGGTTCCATGATAGAATATCAAAGCCAAGAAAGCACACCTGACATTGTTTCATTTGGAAAAATGTTAACAGCAGGTTATCTGCCACTTGCAGTCACGCTGGCAAGCAAGAAAGTATATGATTCATTTTTAGGCAAATATCAAGAAATGAGGCACTTTTTCCATGGACATACGTTTACTGGAAACCCGTTGGCCTGTGCAACGGCAATTACAAATCTTTCACTTTATAAAAAATACAACATTATTTCAAAGATTAAAAAAAACTCGCACCAACTTCAAAGGCGAATTGATGAGATTTCCGAATTAGCCCTAGTTGGCGATGTGAGACACAAGGGAATGCTCATGGGAATAGAACTTGTCAGCAACAAGTCAAAAAAATCACCAATATCCCCTGAAAAACACATGCAGCAAAGAATTTTCAACGAGGCAAAAAAACACAAAATTTACCTAAGAACACTGGGTAACATAGTAATGATAGTGCCGCCCCTGGCAATCTCAGGAAAAGAACTTGATTTTCTTATTGATGGCACCATAGACACCATCAAAAAGGTTGTAGCAAAAATATAATCCAGAATAATACCACACATAGAAATGGTAAACCCGCAGGATCGTTATGGTTTACCATAATAATGTTAATTAATAGAATACCAAGAAAACCATGCATGGGCCCAGAATACGAGTGTATCACATCATGCAAGGATAAGGTACTAGCAGGACAAAGCATAACAATGCATGAGGCTGAAAAACTCATTAATGTTTCAGATGAGTCGTTACACTTTTTATCAGATGCAGCAAATGAGATTACCCGCAAAATCAGTGGCAAGCTAGTTGATGTTGAATCTTTAATCAATGCAAAAAAAGGCAAGTGTCAGGAAGACTGTTCATTTTGTTCCCAGTCTGCATTTTATAAAAGCGGGATTGACACATACAAACTATTACCAACAGATATCATAGTGCAAAACGCACTTGTGTCAAAAGAAAATGGTGTGAAAAGCTTTTGCCTTGTTTGTGCATGGCGTGGTCCAACACAGAATGATTTTGAACAAATTTGTGACATAATAAAAGAAATTAATGATAAGGTTGGAATCGAGGTAAACTGTTCGCTTGGATTCATAGACGAGTCTATGGCATTGCAACTCAAAGAGCTGAAAGTAAAGCGCTATAATCACAATTTAGAAGCAGCAAGAAGTTTCTTTTCCAAGATATGCACAACACACACCTATGATGATCGAATGAACACCAACTGGATAATAAAAAAGACTGGCCTAGAGTTGTGTTGTGGTGGAATCATAGGAATGGGAGAAACAAGGATGCAGCGACTTGAACTTGGCCTTGATTTGGCAAAACTTGGTCCCGAAGAATGCCCAATAAACATACTTGTCCCACAAAAAGGAACCCCGCTTGAGATCCAGCCGCGACTTGCCCTTCCTGAAATTTTGCGTACGATAGCCACCTTTAGATTTCTCATGCCAAGAACCATTTTGAAGATAGCCGGTGGTCGCGAAGTTTACCTCTCAAGTGAACAGGAAAAAGCCCTCCTTGGAGGCGCCAACGGCATCATAACCGGAGGCTATCTTACAATAGGAGGAAACTCCCCAGTTGAAGATTTTAGCATGATATCAAGGATAGGCCTTGAAGCCTAAATTCGATTTCATACATGCAAGGCTATCGGAAATAAAAAAAGCCAATCTATATCGTAATTTATCATATAACAAAGTTTCCGGACCACATATCATCATAGAAAGAAAAAAACTTGTCAATTTATCTTCCAATGATTACCTCGGACTTGGTCCCACCAAGGTTACTTACACACAGCTTCAGTCAAGCTCCAGACTAGTTGCAGGCAATGACAACGTGTTTAAAAAACTTGAATCAAAACTGGCAGACCACAAGGACCAGGAAGCTGCACTTGTTTTTCCAACTGGCTATATGGCAAATTTGGGAATCATCTCAATTTTGCCACAAAGAGATGATATCATATTAAGTGATGAGCTCAATCACGCAAGCATCATAGACTCATGCAGACTGGCTCATGCAAAAACTCTAGTCTACAAACATAACAACATGGATGACTTGGAAACCAAGCTAAAAAGAAGAGGACGCCACAAGTTTGTAATTACTGAAGGCATATTTTCTATGAATGGAGACTTTTCAAGATTAAAAGAAATTTCTGAGTTGTGCAAAAAGTACAATGCAGTTCTCATTTTAGACGATGCCCACGGGGATTTTGTTGCAGGTCGTGATGGACGTGGATCTGGTGCACATCTTGGAGTTGCCAATATTGACATTTACATCAGCAGTTTGAGCAAGGGCCTTGGTGCGTTTGGAGGATATGTGGCCTCAAAAAAACAGGTAATAGAAATGGCTGTAAACACTTCAAGGTCATTTATTTACACTTCGGCCCTGCCAAGTTTTCTGGTCCAGGTAGCGCTAGACAAGATATTCTCAAACAGGGAACAAAAAAGAAGAAAACTGTGGCAAAATGTCAAACTTGTGCGAAAAGGTTTAGAGTCCGCTGGGTATTTCACAGACTCGCAAAGCCAAATCATCCCAATCATAGTTGGAAACGAGAAAAAGGCGATGGATTTTGGCAAGTATCTCTTTGACAATAGAATCTTTGCGCAACCAATAAGATATCCCACTGTAGGGCTTGGCTCTGCAAGAATCAGGATCTCAGTTACTGCATGGCTAACAAATGACATCATAGCAAAATCATTGGACGTGTTTGAAAAGGCAGGAAAAAAATTCGGAATAACATAAACTCAATTTGGATTAGATTTGGAACAAGGTATTAATAAAAAAACGACAATACCTAACACATGGTCGAACTAGGTATAGGTATTTCAGTCCTAGCTGGACTAGGCTCTTTTCTTGCTCCATGCATTTTGCCCATGATACCTGCCTTTCTTGCATATATTTCAGGAACTACACTAACTGAACTTCAGAGAAACAACGGCACAGTAAACCTTGTTACAAGCAGGCTAAACATTTTGCTAAATACAATCTTTTTTGTAGCTGGTTTTACGGTTGTTTTTTCAATTTTAGGCGTTGTACTCAATAGTGTATTATCAACTACAGCTGGAAAATTACTTGTAGACTTTAATCACATTGGAGGCATCATAATAATTGCATTTGGAGTGTTCATGTTGCTATCCTCGAAAATATCCAAACTAAATTTTGAAAAAAAGATAATTCCAAACAGAACAAAGGCAAGCTATCCACTTTCCTTTGTCTTTGGACTTGCCTTTGCCACAGGTTGGACTCCTTGCATAGGACCTATTTTGGGAAGTATCTTGACACTTGCTGCCACGGCACCAGGCCATGCTTTTGTTTTGTTACTTGGCTATTCTCTGGGGCTTGGAATTCCCTTCATATTGATGGGTGTGTTCTTTTCAAGATTTACAGGGTTCATAAAGTCAATGAGTAAGCATTTGAAATACTATTCAATCATCATGGGAGCATTTATTGTCGTACTTGGAGTCTTGGTATACACAGATCAGCTAGCCGCCATTGCCAGTTTTCCCTTGCTAAATAATGTCTTGTTAGGACGATAAACATGAGAAAAGAGATCAAAAATGCCATTATTGCCGGAATAGTTATTGTAGGTGCCATAGCTGGCGTGGCAGCATACTTTATGTCTCTAGACAAACCCGGAGCCAATGAAGATTCAAGCTTGGTTCAACCAATTTCAGGCAACACATCACTAGCAGATGAAAGCCAATATCCACTGGCTCCAGATCTAGTAGGAATTTCTGGCTACATCAATACAACCCCTGATGCACTCAAAAGTTCCATGAAAAACGAAGTTGTAATTTATGATTTTTGGACATATAGTTGCATCAACTGCTTGCGTACGCTACCATACCTAGAGGAATGGAATGCAAAATATGCGGACAAGGGACTGCTCATTGTCGGAGTACATTCACCAGAATTTGAATTTGAAAAAGACATCAACAATGTAAAGATGGCCGTACAAAAATACAACATAACATATCCTGTCGTACTTGACAGTGATCATTCCACATGGAATGCATTTGGAAATAATTATTGGCCTGCAGAGTATATCACAGACTATCTTGGACACATACGACATACACATTTTGGTGAAGGTGACTATGATCAGACGGAACAAGTAATACAGCAGCTATTGAACCAGCGAGCGCAAGCCCTTGGACTAGATATCAATACAAACATGTCACTGGTAAACCTGCAGCCACATGAATTTTCTGACCAGCAGACACCTGAACTTTATTTTGGATATGACTTTGCAACAGGTCGAAGTTTTCTTGGAAACCAAGAAGGATTTCAGCCAAACCTAACAGTAACATATACGCTTCCATCCAATCTGCAACAAGACCATTTCTATCTTGGTGGAAATTGGCAAAACCTGGACGACAGTATGAAGTTGGCATCAGATAACGGAAAGATAGTTCTGCCATACTATGCAAAAGATGTAAACATCGTGGCTGCCGGCCCTGGCGTTGGTGTGCAAGTACTGCTTGACGGAAATTCCGTAGGGGCAAGCGATGCAGGAGCAGACCTTCAAAACGGTACGGTAAATGTATCAGAGAATAGGCTGTACAATGTCATTTCGTCCCAGCAGGCAGGCCCACATGTTATCACCCTCATGGCAAAACCTGGATTTCAAATCTTTACCTTCACGTTTGGATAGGCGTGTTGATAATCAATGTTTCTAAATTCGAATTTAGAAATATATGTTATTGACAGGTGTAGATTTTATTTGTATCCACAACCATGTGTCACTGCAGTTACACCTAAACACAGAACATGAATGTTTAAAATACCAATTCAGATCATCGCACAGTAAAAAATCATGAACTTTGCTGCAAAATGGAACACACCAAAAGAAAGCCTACAACAGAGGGTAATGGACAAGGTAAAGCCTGATGCGCCACTTAGGCCAAAGATAGATGAGGCGCAAAAAAAACTGCAGCTTCAAATTGCCAAACTTGACTCTATTTCAAGAAAACTAAAGGAAAAGGATGATTATATTTTCAAAAAGGTGGTAGAATCCGTAAAGTCTCACAATAAATCATATTCTAACGCATATGCAACTGAGCTACACGAGATTAGAAAGATGAGCCACATGGTAGTTGGTGCCAAGTTGGCCATGGAACAGATTCAGCTCAGACTAAATACAATCTCAGAACTTGGAGATGTCGTGGTGACATTGAGTCCATGCATGTCAATCATCAAGGGACTAGGTGCTGGCCTGAATGGATTGATGCCAGAGGCAAACTCTTCAATGCAAGACCTATCAAACATACTTGGAGACATAATGGCAGGCGCATCTGTGAATTCAAACAACACGTTTACAGTAGATACATCAAATGCAGAGACAAACCAAATATTGGAAGAGGCCCATGCAGTGTTAGAGGGCCAGGTAAGACAGACCATTCCGGATTTGCCTTCAACCCTCCCATCTACTGTCCGAACCCAAGAAACTACCTAGATTTCTTCTTGCTCAGATCAAGCAAAAGTTTCTTGATTCTTGAAATAGTTGGATAACTATAGCCAAGCCTTCGGTAATTTGCTATCATCATCTTCCAGTTTTTTAGTCTCCATTGTGCCTGCTCAGATGTGAGAGAATGGATCTCTTTTTTGATTATGCTTTTTCTTCCCACTTTTAGCACTCCGGCATCCTTTGCCTTCCATCTATTTTTTGCAAAATAAAGGCCGCCAAGAATTTCCTCCATTGGCACCTCAGCAAAACAATCCTGAATCTTTTTAATTTGAGTGTCTGTTGGCCTTTTAGTTATTGGAATTTTGAGCTCAAACTTTTCCATGTAAGATTTTTGAAAAATCTATCTATTTAACGTGAAGATCAACTCATCTAAACAAGGACTTGGAAGAAATTTCAAAACCTTTGAATCTATTTTTCTGATTGGGTTTTGCCCCAGAATTCCGTTCTTAGAAAAGAGTCAATCCTGTCAAATCCCTCCATTGAGATCTCCTGATTTTTGAACATCTGCGATATCAAAAGTATCAGTTTCTGCTGGAACTGGACATCGTGCTGGTGATAACGCTCAAGTTTATCCACGATCTCGGTTAGCTTGTCAAGTAGTGGCCTTACCTCATCAGAGACTATTTTCTGTACCTCTGAACTTGTAGGGATGTTGCCTTCCTCCTGCCTAACCATGGCACCCAATAGTGCCTCTATCTATATAAAGCCAGAAAATCACATTTTTTTACTTTAGTGAATTAATCTACAGCAGGCAAATACTCTCAAACGCATTATACATCAAACATCGTATTGTCTGATTCTTTGAAATGAATATGTTATATATCTATACCTCGCGCGTTGCCTGTTTTATCCGAGATTAAAATTTTATTTTGTCAGAGATCGTCAATTAAGACGTTAGTTATTTTACATGGTGTGATTTTTTTCATGATTAAATTTATTTTCCAACCAAGACAAAAAAAATTAGATCATATTTTTAAAACATTTTTCATAAATGACTAGATGTTGAACAATTACAGTTGCTATCATTTACTTAATCTACAAGAAGGCGCATCAATGCAAGAGGTAAAGATTGCATATAGGAAATTAGCACTCAGGTACCATCCTGACAAGAATGTCTCAAAACAAGATGGTGAGAAATTCAAGTTAATCATTGAAGCTTATCATACGATTAAAGCAAGTCAAAAGAATCATACTCGTGTAAATTATCAAATATTCTATAACAAAACTTCTATTGATAAACTTGAATCAATCTTTCACTGGCAAAATCCGAATCAGAGAAAAATTTCCAAAGAGGAGTGGCACAGACATGCCTGGCGCACAGAAAGAACGCATCATGAGACGCATAAACATGCGGAAAAGGTTTTGAAATATTCTGTAAAGAGATTGAGAAATGCGACATCCACTCTTGTTCATTCAGTCACTACACTACACAATCAAATTCCTGCTATCCTTGGCTCTCAAGTACGTGATGCCATTTCTTCAAAAGAATATGGTATTGAAATACGCCTGAAAAATAAGGCATATCTTTTCCGTAGATTATTGCATTCCATGACCATGAGAGCATTCAACCCATGCTATTTGATACATGATTACTATAGCATGCAGGTGATGAAACTGGGTAAGATAAAGCAGATAATCAAGTCAAAGTATGAAGAGAAGAATTCTGATATTGCCTATATACAAAAGGCTCTAGTCATCAGAGTCCGACAGATATATTCTTGGCACCAGAAGAGCATCAAGATTTCACATCTGCAAAGACTTGGAAGAGCAGATAGACCAAGAGATGTATACATGAAATTGGTCTTGTTACCAGACAGGCACACAAACTGTCCAGTGCAAATTCTGGCTTGTATGACAACATGCTAACGTCCTTTGAGTATAATCTAGTAAAACATTGCATGGAATACGAAAGACCCATACTGCACTATGCACCGGTAAACGGCAAGTTTGGGAAATTCTCTGGCATTGAGAGAGATAAAGTGCGTTTTGCAGCAATACCCCAGGTCATGAAATGGTACAGCAACAAGCCACATGGAGCCATGAGTTTAGATGAGATGACGACTTCAAATGCACGTCATTATGGCAAAGTGGCAACAGGGGATACACTTGTGGATCCTACAGTACGGTGGAGGAACCGGCATCCTAGTTGCTTAGCATAAATCTCCCAGCTGTAGTCATTATTTGCAATATCAATCACAGTTACGATTCAAGGTTTTAGTAAAAAAATAACGGCATTTCAATATATTTAATATTCAAATAGCGGTAATTCAAAAATTTCTATGTTTTTACTTGCATTCCTATTTTATTATAAGAATCGATAAAGTCTTTGGCATACATATTGGCATGTCTTTCTGAACCCTTGTGTACTCCAAGCTTTGAACGAATGTGATGGTAATACTCGTGTATGATAACAAATGGATTGCAAAAAATGTCAGAGTTTAATGCATAAATTTTCTTTTCGGCAGGCACGTATACAGCATATACAGTTCTTCTTTTTCCCTTGATTGTTCCCACTGCTATTTTTGGAGTCTCCACTCGATAAAACTCACTTAATTTATCAAGAGCATCTTCCGTTGTTCCATTCAAAATCATCTGGACTATCTTTGCCTTGGTTAGATCATCAAGATCTGGCACGAATTCAAGTTACTTGGCATGCGATATAAGCAGTTCAGAATGTATAACCTTGTTTTTTGCATTTTTGTCTGGACTTTATTTCTTACAAACTTTACAGTCACATTCAAACATGCCAGCTTTTCCCATGCATTCCCCATGCTTTTCATCAGAACATTTGTGACAAAGAACCATACTATACAATTCTTTGACATGTTATGGGTTATTTTTACCCCCCTATTTGTCACAAAACTTGCCAGATCATGATACAAAATCAAACAATAAATGGTCTTAAATGGTCTATTTTGGACAAAAATCATTTTTTGGAATCTATGCTCAAAGGTTAAACCCCTTGTTATTTTCCAGGTACCACGAAGAATGTGATTTTTTTAAAAAGTGCTATTTTTTGGGGGGGTTTAACATTTGTGCGTGCATATAGCAGCCAAGGGTCAAAACACCCCCATTACCCAGTAAGAGTTTGCCACATCTTTGTGGCATATGAACAAAAGCTAAACCCCTGTTTTTTGGCCCTATTTTGTATGATTTTTGCCTTCACCTGGTTTTTTCACATTGTTATGAATTGTCGTATTTTCTAAAATGTCATTTTTGTGGCAAATATGTGGTGATGACCTCCCCCCCTATTTTACCAAAAAAGGTCACAAAACAAAGAAAGATTTGCCAATTCTTAGAGACTTGGGGTGTTTACATTACCGCCATATCGACGGAAGTTTTTCAATTTGTTCTAAAATTTCCAAAGATGTATTTGCTATCCCTGCGCTTTACTGCCGTTGCAAAAGCAAATCCCAGTTTTATGGCTTCAGGGGTAAGATCCTTTACTTTGTCAAGGTACCTGCCCTCCTTTTGTATCCTCTCTCCCAGTGCGCAAGACTTCCAGTTATCGGACAGAGATTGTTCATCACAGGTTAACGGTTGGCGTAATCTCTGTCTCCAGTCGCTTAACTCCATTTTTTCAAGTAGGCGCTCAAGTTTTAGAGTATGAAAGACTCTCATGTTTTCTTATCTTGATTTTATCTAGTCGTACTTATTTTTTGCTTGCAAGAAAAAACTATCAAGCTTTTACAGTCTCTGGAATCTTTTCTCGTGCCTGGACTATCTCTACCTCTACTGTCTCTATTGGTTCGTCAACTACATTTCGTTTGATTGAGAACATCTTGGGTTTATCAAAATCTTTAGTGCAGTCGGGGCATGCGTAGACCAGTACCCTGTATTCATTAGGGGCTTTTGGGTTCGAAAGGCGGGGATAGTAAACTAATCTTCCCCCACAATCCACGCAATATCTATTTGCGCGCCTTGTTCTGGCCAATGCGGACCTCCTGCATGTGTAGTTATGTGGCGATCAGTATTAGATCTATACAGTCTAATAGAATAAACTAAACTGTGATCGTAATACAATGTTTCACAACTCGAATTTAGAAATATAGTATCACAAACGTAGCAATTCATTTGGGTTTTGATCTGCCAATAACGAAAACAATGTTTCACAATTCGAATTTAGAAATATCAAAAGCGCCGCCCGCCAGACTTGAACTGGCGACCCGCTGATTAACAGTCAGCTGCTCTACCACGCTGAGCTAGGGCGGCACCAGACTTGTTCGTAGGATAAGCCGATTTAATTCTTGCTGAGATTACTTTTCGATGCCGTCTTGTTTTTCAAAAAGATAAATGCCGTCAAGAAAAACTCTCGAGTCTTTGTTTTTGACTTTGGTGTTTTGTTGAAGACATGCAGCGGTCTGGGAGATATCAGTAAGGACCGATCCTGTTAGTACGACATCATCTCCTTTTGTGACAACTTTTGTGTTGCCAAATATTTCTGATACTCTAGGTGCGCGCTCACCTTGAAAGTTCTCCACACTTATTTTGCCATCTTTTACTTTTACTGTAATTGGAAAGTGTGCATAGACTATCTTCATCTTAAAAGTATAACCAGTTTGAACTCCTTTGATGAGTGTTCTAATGAGTGATTCTGCTGTTTTAAAAATTGCATAGTCTCGCTTGCGCATGCCAAGTGACTTTATTGTGATGTTTTTGTTGTCTATCTTCAAGTCTACCGGAATTTTCTTAAAATTTTTTCTTGTTTTGCCTAATGGGCCTTCAACGCTGAGAATCCTGTGGCTTTCGCTAACCTTTACCTTATCTGGTATCTCGATTGTTACTTCGTGCACCTCAATTTGCTCAGTAGACATATCCTATTAGTAATCCCCCTATTCCCTTGTTTACAGCTTCGTGGTGTGACATTACGCCTTGGTTTGTTGTGACAATGAGCATGCCTCTTGAATATGAAGGCAGATATTGTTGTTCCCATCTTGCATATCCGTCCTTGTTTACCTTAAATCTTGGTGTAATTGCACCGCACTTGGTTATCTTTGCCAATAGCTGGATTTTGAACTTGCCTCCTCTTTTATCATCAATGTGCTCAAATTCCCCAATGTAGTTGTGGTTTTGCAGTGTTTTGAGTACTTCTGTGCCAATCTTTGATGTAGGTAGTATTACGCAGTCCCCTTTTCTTCTTGCTTCGCTGTTGTAAAGCGTCACAAACAAGTTTGCTAGAATATTAGTTGCTGGCATGATTATTACCTGAATTTGTTAAACCCCAATGAATTTGCCACTTCTCTGAAACATCGCCTGCATAGTATAAGGTCATATTTTTGAATGACTGCATTGTAATCACCACATCTTTTACACCATCTTGAACCTTTGCCAAATTTATGCTCCGTTCTTCCTGTAAGCTTGTAATCTCGAACTTTAACCATATTATATCACTTGGATTCCAAATTCATGGGACAAAAATGCCTTTGCTGTTTCAGCAGTTATTATGTGACCACGGCCAACACTTGCCTTGTGTTTGCTTCTAACCCTAATGTTAAATCCTGGTCTTGTCAATGAGATTGAAATATTCAAGCCCACAATTCCTATATCCGGATCATATTTTACACCAGGAATGTCAATGTGCTCCTTTATTCCAAAAGAAACATTTCCAAAATTGTCAAATGAAGAACCTTTTATCTGATTTCCTTTAGCAGCAAACAGTCTTTTCATCAATTCAATTGCTGGTTGCTTTCGTATAGTAACTGCCACGCCTATTGGTTCGCCCTTGTGTACGCCCCAGTCTCTTTGTGTTGCTCGTGCTGCCCTTGTGTTTGGTTGCTGGCCTGATATTTGTTGTAATGCACGTCTTGCTCTTTCAATTGGGTCTCCGGACTTGCCTACACCCATGTTTAACACTACCTTTGCAACTGTTATCTTTTTCATTGTGGGTTCCATTTTTTGAGACATATCTATCACTGAATTTGTATTACTGGTTTGTCCTTTCCAACTGCCATGATCGAGTGAGATGGAATCTCAATTTGTCTATTGCCAATATCTACCAGCGCTCTTTGTGGCAATACAAATGTACCTTCTTTGATTTCAGATACCGTTCCCATTCTACCTGCGTTTATTCCACTAGTAACGATAACTTGTGTACCCTTTTCGAGCTTTATTATGTCAAGAATTTTTATTTCTGGAACTTGCACCAAGCAGGTGTCGCCCACTCGGACTTTGGTGTCAGATATCAAGATTCTGCCATCATGAAAACCTAGTTGTGTTTTTTTATCCTTAATTGTGACTTTTTTAGTTACTTTCAATAATTTTTTTGTTTTTTCCGATTCGCTTATTGCAATTGGCTTTAAGACAGTCAAGTCTTTTGGAACAAGACGATATATCTCTGAAACTCCTTGCAGCTCTATTACATCCATAAGGCCAAGCCCGTGGTGAAGTGATTTTCTGATAACTCCGTCCACCTTTACTTTGCCGCCATACACTACAGACTTGACTTCCCTGAGCGAAGTTGCAAGCTTTAGCGTATCACGTACAAATACTGCAGTTGGAATGGAGCCGTCCTTTTTGTGGCCTCCTGGCTTTACTGTAACTACAAACCTCTTATCCTTTCTTGTGATTCCCCAGAAAAGCGGGGCCATCTGTCTTTTTAGTTTCTTGCTTCCTGATATGCTTACCATTATTTATCACTCTTTTTTGATTTTGGAGACTTTTTCTCTGTCTTTTCAGTTTTTTCAGCTGCTTTTGATTCTTCTTTTGGTTTTGCAGCTTCCTTTTGATCACCTGTTGGTTTTTGTTTTTGAGTCTTGGGCTTTTGTCCTTCGAGTCTGCTTTGTCTCCACTTGTCTCCCAGATTCAGTGCAGTGATCATAACGTTTGATGGATGAATGTAAATGTCAACATTGCCCCCTTTGAGCTTTTCACGTTTTATTCCTTCAATTGCAATTCCTCGTTTTTCTGAAGATACATTGGTAACTTTTCCTTCAATTCCCTTGAACTCGCCACGCAAGACCTTGACACTGTCTCCTTCTACCACGCGTGCTGCGCTTTGGTGATATTTTCCTTTCAGGTCACCAGAAAGATGAGCCGCCAAGTGTTTGCTGGTGATATGCATCGACGTAGTGTATAGCGTTTGTTTTCTCATAGTTGTAGGCTTCATATCATACCACCATCGATGCCAAGTTTGCAATCCTTGGATATTTTTCTGAAGCCTCTATTGCAACTGGTCCCTTGATTTCAGTTCCTTTAATCTCGCCTTCCGGAGTAACAAGTACGCCTGCATTATCCTCAAATGTAACTCTAACACCACTCAATCTGTGAACTGCATATTTTTGTCTAATTATTACGGCGCCAAATATTTGGCCTCGAAGTTCACCCGGGCCTTTCTTAACTACAACATTTACAAAATCTCCTACTGCTGCTGAGGGATATCGTGCTACTCTGGTCTTTGTCTTTTGAACCATTACAATTTCTAGTATCTTTGCACCAGTGTTATCAGCACATACTATCTGTGCGCCAAGAGGCAGGGCTCTTGTAACATATGGTCTGAATTCTTGTACACCTTTTGCAGATACTGCACGACTTTTTGTTGCCGCCATTATGACACAACCTCCACAACTACAAACGCTACGCTTTTTGATATAGGTCTACATTCTGCAGTCAATACAATATCTCCTTCTTTGACATCAATGCAAAGTGGTCTATGAGCATGAATCTTGCTTTGGCTTCTTGCATATCTCTTGTATTTTGGCACAAACTTTGGCGCTTCCTGCTGGACTACAACCATTTTCGGAGCCTTGGCGCTCACTACTTTTCCTTGGATTAGCTTGCCGCGTATACTCAGAGTACCATGAAATGGACAGTCCTTGTCTTTGCATTCTGATTTTGGCACTGCGACCTGAAGGCCGATGTTTCGAGTCATGCTTTTACTCCCATTCGTTCGTATGATCTCTTGGTTAATTTAGTTCCATCTATCATTGCTTCGCCTCCATTGAAGACAAATCTCCAATGAGCCGAGTCTTTTGGAAATCTTTTGAGTCCTTTTTGTGTATCTAGTGTAAACATGAATTTTGTTTCGTCTACAACTTTTCCTGTAAGGCCAACTATCTGTTTATTGTTAGATTCGACAATATGTGTTTGTAATCCTATTAGCTCATGCGATGCAATATTTTCTCTAGTTATCATTTTTTCTTCATCTCATTTAATCTGGTCAATACTCTTGCGATATCTCTTCTTACAGGTTTTACTTTACCGCTATCTTTTCTGAGTGTTCCTTTAGATGATTCAATTCTAAGCTTTGTCAAGTCAGAGCGCAACTGGTCAAGTCTGCTTTTGAGGTCAGTTTCGTTAAGCTCGCGTATAGTCTTCATCTTTAGTCGAGCCATTACTTGAGCTCCTCCTCTACTTCTTCATAGACCTCAACTTTTTCGATAAGTTTTTCTTCTCTTTCTATTTCTTCACTTTCTGTGCGTGGCTTTGTTGGGTCAATGGGAGGCTCGTCTAATATCTCAACTTCTTTTCCTTCCAATGGCTCGATTACTTTAGTTGCTGCTATGGCCTTTAATTCAAATTCTGGCACTTGTAATTCCTTTCTTGCAATTCTAATTCTCACACCGATAAGGCCCATCTTGGTCTCAACATGTACAATGTCTTCTGCAACCACTATTCCGGCTTGATATCCTGCTCGTGGCAAGATTCCTTTGGTATGTTTTTCAAATGATGAACGATCGCCCCTGAGTTTTCCCGAAGTTGTAATTTGTACACCCATTGCGCCTGCCTCCATGATTGTTTGCAAGGTCCACATGACAGCTCGTCTAAATGCAGTTCCTCTTGCAAGATGCTGTGACATTCTGTTACACATAACACTTGGTTCAAGCTCTGGACGTGGGATTTCAATTACAGAAATTTGCGTGTTCTTAAGACCAAAGTCCTTTTCTAACACTTTGGTAAGATCGCGAATGCCGCTACCCTTTCTGCCTATGACAATACCTGGCCTTGTTACATGTAATCCCACTCTGGTACCTGTTGGAGTTTTCTGAATATCAACACCGGCAAAACCTGATTCTTTAATTGCTACTCTGAGATAATCTTTCAAAAGCATGAGTTTGTAGCTGTCTTGAATTACGTTTTTTATCGATGACATGTCAAATTTCCTGAGCCACTAGCTCCACGTGTGTTAGAATATCTATTTTCGGTGTTGCCCTGCCTTGTGCACGAGGAATAAATCTTTCAATTTTTCTTCCCTTGTGAACTGTCGCATTAATTATTTTTAATCTATCAAGATCCATTCCGCGGTATTCAGCGTTTGATTCTAAATTATCAAGAAGTCTTATGAATTCGGTTGATGCCTTTTTTGGATATCTGCCAGACATGACACCAGTATCAGATTTGTGGCCCATTTCATTGTTAAATCGCTTGAACGGTACCGCTCGTTCTAGATTGATAACTGCCTGCAGGTAAGTTCTTGCTTTTTCTATAGACATTCCTTTAATTTTAAGTGCAATTTCACGGGCGTGCTTGTGAGATATTGTCTTCTCTCTGAGGGCTGCACGAACATGTCGTGTTTTGTCATAATTTTGGAAAGAATAACTAAAATGCATAAAAATCACTTTAATGGCACGTACAAACTGGACCTTGATGCTCCCACACCAGGTGCGCCGTGAACAACACGTTTGTTAGTCATTGCAAATTCGCCAAGATAATGACCCACCATGTCAGGTTTTATGTCTACAGGTAGGAATTCCTTGCCCGTAAATACGCCTATGTTCAATCCTATCATATATGGTAAAATTATCACGTCTCTGAGATGAGTTTTAATTGGAGTCTTAAGTTTTCCCGCCTTTGCAAGTTTGGTCTCTTCAAGTAATTTTCTTTTTGTATCTGTAATTCCCCTTGTTAATGATCTTCTTGCGCGTGATGGTAAAAGTTCGAATAGCTTTTCAAGTGACAGACCTTGCAGTTGTTCTAGGGACAATCCTCGATATTTGAATTCTTTAACCAATTGTCTTCACCTTTGTCTGAGTTGATTCACGAAAGACCATATTATAGCATTCCTATCTTAGTTGCAAGGTCTCTTGCTTTTTCAATTGTTGAGAATTTTACGAAAGCCTTCTTTCCGTATACTGTTCTGCACACGTTTACTCCTATTGGAGTTTCGTTGTATAGTACTTTTACTGCTTCTGCTATCTTTGGTTTTGTGGTATTTTCTCGCACTAGAAAACAAATTCTACTTTCGTTTTCAACTAGGGCAAACGTCTTTTCAGTCACATATGGTTTGAGTATGATGTGGGTTGCTTCCTCTACGTTCATTTCATTGCCACCATTAATTCAAGATGTGATGATTTGAGCTTGGCAATCTCTTCTAGTGCGCCCTTTGAATATGCGGTTAATCGTATGGGCTTTGCACCAGGTGCCAGGTCAACTACGCTTAGATTTTTAGCTTCGACAACATCGACGCCCAGAATTGTGCCGCAGGCTTTGGAAAGCTTCTTTGCATCCTTGACTACAAGCAAAACACTTTTGCCAACTTTGGTGTGTCTTCCACGCAATCGTGGTTTGCCAGAACGTCGCTTCAGTCTGCCTTCAAGTCTAGCAATATCTTCAGACAGATGCAGTGACTCTAAAATCTTGGAAACTTCTTTTGATTTTGATACAGATTCTATCTGATCAGATAGTACAATTGGAAAAGACTCGATTTTGTCAACTTTATGGCCTCTAAGTTTTACAAAGAATGCTGATGAAGTCGCGGCAATGGCTGAACACAATGCAAGTTTGTTTTCTTTTTTATTCAATAATTTGTATATTACTTTTTCAGAAGTAGGTGGATGTGCCTGTCTACCCTTTCTGACCATTGCAACCCCTCCTCCTTGGCCTTGTCTTCCTCCACCACCACCGTGCATACGTGCTACTCTTGCTGCGTGATGTCCTGTCGGAGGACTGTTTGATTCTGCGACAACATCCATACCTGCACGAGGATATCTTCCTTGTCTTTGAAAACCGTGAGATTCCAAATGGACATATGCTTTGTGAATCAGATCACTTCTTACAGGTGTAGAAAACACAAGTGGTAATTCTACTTCTCCGTCTTTTGCACCGGAGAGTGAAAAGACTGGAGATTTCATATCATTATCTCCAAAACTTTAGGTTGTGTTATCTTTTTTACTCTAGGTCTTACTGGAGCGCGAAGTTTTACCATTCTATTATAAGTTCCTGGAATCGAGCCGCGCAAAATTACGTAATCGCCTTTTACTATACCAAAATGTTTGAAACCGCCTGATCTATTAATTTTGAATTCTTCATTTTCAGAATTTCCCATTACCATTATTCTGTTGTTATATTGTGTTCTTTGATGAAAACCTCTCTGACCTGCTCTTGGTACAGTGTACATGATTGTTGCAGGACTGATAGGACCAAGAGTACCAAGTGCTCTAACACTCTTTCTTGATTTGTGTTGTTTCTTTTTGACTCCCCATCTTGCAATTGGGCCTTCGAATCCTTTGCCTTTTGTTATTGCGGCAACATCAACCTCCGCACCTTTCTGGAAGACTTGATCAACTTTTACTTCTTTACCCAAAAGTTCTTTGAGAAACGCAAATTGTTTTTGAATGTCTCCACCTTTTACTGCGATTTCAAATACAAATGGTTTCTTTTGTTCAAGGCCTGCACGGTTTGGCATTACAGATGTTATGGCAAAAAGCTCATCAATGTGGCCAAGTGATTTTTCTACCTTTTCAAGACTTTTTTCGTCATATTTTGTCTGGAATAATCTGACTAGCTCTTTTGGCAGGTCCTTTGCATAAATGTCAAAAGTTGAATCCAATCCGTATCTGTCCTTGGAATATCCTCGAATTCCAATAATTATCATAGGCGGAGTAACAACAATGGTTCCAAGACTTACAAGCTGTTTACCAAAATTAGGAGTCTTTTCTCTGTCATCTACGCTTGCAATTCGCATGCAAGCAGCCTTGAATCCGGCATGGCCCTGCAGTTTTGGCTGGTCAGATTGCAGATCAGGCCAAGTGCGTATTCTTGCCTCCATGCTCTTCGCTCTGGATCGTGGCAAATATGCAAGGCTTCCCCTCCTTGGTTGGCTATGTTTCCTATGGCCCATTGATAAACGCTAATTGTCGAATACCCCATTATAAGTCTACTATTAGAAAAGAGAACTTGTCATTATTTTTTTGCAAAATTTCAAGTTTCTATAAAAAATGCACAAGATGTGTTGCAATAACTAGACTTCCAATAATAATTCCCGCAATTCCTACCATAATTGCAACCATAAGAAATCTTTTGTCTTTCAACATCAGATCTAAATCATAATTCAATATTAAACTAGTTACGCGATAACACGTTTAAGATCGCAAGTGTTCCAAGTATTGCTTCTTCCAGTCTTACTGTTTCCGTAGCTTGATCTGGAAAGAAGTTTAAGATCTGAGATTTGTGGACATTGCCCAAAGCCTTACCTAGAATTTCATAAACACCTCTTTTTGGAGAGCCAAACACTATTAGGACTTCGGAATCAGATATTTCTTGAAAGTATTTTTGTGTTTTATGAATAGACTTTCCTTTTCTTGATGTAAGTATGACAAAGGAATTCCAGGCAGAAAGAACATTGCTCAGACTTGAGACTTCCTTGACTTCGTATCCCCAGTATTGTTTTATCTCGTCTCGCCTGATCTGCTTTATTGAAAGATTTGGAAATCCTTCTTTGAATTGTACAGTGATCCTTTTTCCTTCTTCCTCAGGTCCATGATATGGAATAAACTGCTCAAATCCAACATCAACATACTTTTGTCCCCTTGCAAAGCCTACGACACCATCACGAATATCACCTTGTTTTACCTTTGCCGGATCTGGTGTTTGCACGTGGGATGGAATTTTAAGTGGACTTAGACTTCCTGCAAATTTGAGTTCGTCAATTTTCCTAAACATTGTTCGCCGTAGATATTGAGGGGTTTCAAGAAATCGTAGTGTTGTGCGTAAGAGGGATCTGTCGCTATCAGTGCCATCAGCCTCATGATAAAGATAGATTGTGTTTACTCGAAATACCGAGCAGGCACGAGCAATATTAGAAATTTTTAGTGCCTTACCCATAGGAGAGGGCTCTTCAATCAGAGACGAATCCGGAATAGCTACTGAAATTTTCAATATTGCAAATAGTTGGCAGTATTATAAAATATTAGATGTTACTTTTGCTGCCTTTTTGCAAAGTTCTCTTTGGCTTTAGCAGCATATCTTTCGATGTCTTTCTCTTGAGTTCTTGTCATAACTTTGGCATCGTTTAGAATCTGAGCCATTTTGATATGTTTTGTCCCTTCTTTATCTTCGCTTACAAGGTATATCGATTCTATTGCAATTGCCGCTGCTTCTTCAAGTGACATGTCTTTTTTGTAATATTTTTCAAGATATTCTGTTACTTGGTCTGATCCTGCACCTATTGCTACCGCATCATATGAGATGTAGGTTCCACTTGGATCGGTCAGGAAAATTGTACGTCCACTTTTGTCAATACCTGCAATTATTAGTGCGACACCAAATGGTCGTACTCCAGCATACTGTGTAAATTGCTGGCATTGATCGGCCAGATGTTTTGCGACAGACTCTACTTCGATTGGTTCATCGTAGATCATCCTGTTGCTTTGTGAAAAGAATCGTGCATTGTCTACTTGCGTTCTTGCATCAGGGATATAACCTGCTGCCGCCACACCAATGTGATCGTCTACCTGAAATATTTTTTGAGTGATATCTGAGTTTTGTAATTTTCTTGGTTTTTCTTCCACTGCCAAGATGATACCATCTTTGTTTATGATTCCTATTGCAAGTGTTCCACGTCTTACAGTTTCAATAGCATATTCAACTTGGTAAAGTCTGCCATCTGGAGAAAACACAGTAATTGCTCTATCATAACCTGCTGCTGCTGGAAGCATTTCAAAATTCATACCTTTGAAGGTTTAATTTAAGTTTATACAAGTAGTAGATCATGCGTTATGAGATCCCTTTCCACGGTCATGAAAACATAAGATCACTTCATCCAAAAACAATTGAAATAACAACAGAGTCACACCTTACAACAAATGGAGATTGCATCATAGGAGTGCAAGCAAGTTCTGGTTGCAATGACCTGCCAGAGAAAATGAAGACATTGTTGCAAAATTCAAGGTCTGATGTAAATTGCACAATCACGGTAAAGGATTTCACGTTCAAAGTAAAGGGAAAGGGGGATGACAAGCTGACCCTGACAAATCCTCACGATATTGTAATTAGAAAAAGCTCTTTTGTGTGTCCAAGGACTCTAGCTACAAATTGCGATTTTGCTGCAGACTTGATTCCAAGACAAATGGTAAAAATTTTGCAAAACCCTGACACAGAAGGTATTTTTGAAATAGAAGTTATTTGAGCTATTTTTGAGTCAAGGAATTATTTTCTTCAAATATTTTGGTCATGGCTCTATTTACAATCTCGACCAAAAGATATTCCTCATAATGCGGATCGGGGTTATTTTTTGAAGTTTTTTTCTTCATTTTTGGACCTGCTGTCAGGGCTATATTTTTCATTATTTTTTCTAGTCTAACTGATGCGTCAGTTATTGTTTTAGAAAAATCATTTTCAAAATTTGGTGGAAGTTTGTGTCCCAAAACTTTTACTGCCGTACCATAATATTTTAGAACTGCCCCGCGGATCTCTTCCATTTTTACAATTTCTATCAATCCTGCTTCCTTTAGGATATCAAGGTGATGCCTTATTGTAGTGGTTGCTTTTTTGTATCCTTCCTTGTGCAGCTCGCCGACAATCTGTTCTGTTGAAAGTTGTTTGTGATACAATATCTGCAGGATCCTTATTCTGGCATAGTCATCAAGCGCTTTTGTTTGCTCGATATTTGTGGAAAGCGTTTTGTTTATTTTAATTTCTTTTTGTAGTAAAGTGGACATTTCTTAATTTTAGTTTTAATACAGCCTAAAAGATCACGAGATCATATTTTGTTGTCCAATACGTAATTTTTTTTCACGTTACGATTTGCATAAAAAAAATTCAAGTTTTTTCTTTCCAATACAATGTATATCACATTATAACTATATGCATAGTAGCATTGTCATGTAATTGATATCATTACTATACATCTTGTACCATTATGATAAAATTAAAAAATGGAAAATTTTTTGGTTTTTGGGAAAAAGGTGTCCAAATGGTGCAAAAAGGATGTACAAAACAGGGTTGTCAGTAGGGAGCCTAAAACAAAATTCGAGTTAAAGACGAGTACCAGTGATACGCTCGTATGATGTCATGTATCTGGAAGACATTTCATCACATAGTTCGGATGGCAATTGTGGTGCAATTGGTTCTTTTCCTTGGTTTCTTTCATCTTCAAACTTTTTTTGAAGACCCCGAGCTGCAAGCCAATCACGAAGCAGTTGCTTGTCATAGCTTTCTTGAATCTTGCCCACTTGATACGATTCTTTTGGCCACATCCTGTATTCATCAGGGCCTATCGAGTCCCCTAAGATTATTTCATTTCCTATCTTTCCAAATTCCATCTTCAGGTCTGCAAGAATGAATCCTGCATCGTTGGCTGTTTCTGACATTTTCTGATAAATTTCAAGTGAAGTTCTTTCCAGCCAAGCATACTCGTCTGCACTTGCAAGATTCATGCGCAGTGCGTCCTCTTTTGTTATTGGGATATCGTGGGTCTCGGATTTTGTGGTAGGATCAAAAATTGGTTTTGGCAATTGTGCAGCAATTCTGGTGTCTGAACCCTCTGGAATCTTGACGTGACCTTCTTTCCATCTTTGAACTAGGCTACCATAAAAGTACCCTCGAACAACACATTCAATTGGAATCATGCTCATTTTCTTGACAACTATCTTGTCCTTTGCTTCTGTCCTGACGTAATGATTCTTGACTGGCAATTTGTTGAACCAAAATTCGGCAAACCTGCAAAGGACCTCCCCTTTTCTTGGTATTGGCGTTGGAAATTTGACATCAAATGCAGAAACTCTATCTGTAAAATGAAACAAAACGTTGTGTTCGTCAACTTCGTATATGTCCTTGACCTTACCTGAACGTAAAAACTTCAATCAGGCGTCATTTAGGCTGGCTGGGATTTAAATGGATAGACATGACCGTGAGATAAATATCAAGATTGGGGAAGATCTAGCGCGTCTTAGGATCTGACCTGTGTTATTTTTTGCCCGGGTCTGGGATAACCGGCAATGTGGCAGTAGATACAACGTGTGGCACTTTACGTATTTCCTTGGTGATTATTTTTTCAATCTGGGATCTGGTTGGGACTTGTACCTTGACAAAGATATCATACTGCCCATATGTGCCCATTACTTCTTTTACCCCATCAATTTTCAAAATATCGTTCATAACATCCATTTCGTGGCCCATTTTGCTTTTTACAAGGACAAATGCTAATTCCAACTTACTCGCCTTTGATTTCCTCTCGGCTCTTAAATGTGGGCTTTATTCCCAATGTAGAATAATTACCCGAATAACATGTAAAGCACATAGAACTATGATCCATTCCAACTGCATTTGCAAGGTTCTGAGAGTCATTATAGCCAAGAAAATCCGCACCAATTAGTTGTCTGACTTTTTCCGTGATTTCTTCGTCGGTGTGATCTTTTCCATCATCCAAAAATGTAACCAGTTCTTCTTGTGACGGAAAATCAATTCCTGCATAGCATGGAAACTTGATTGGTGGATATGTAATGACCATGCTAATCTTTCTAGCACCTGCTCGTCTTAGAGCCTTGATGATTGCTTTTGAGCTTGTGCCCCTTACAAGACTATCATCAACTACAACAACATGTTTACCGCTAATTACTTGAGTAATAGGTATAATCCATCGATTAATTTCAACTCTGTCGCTTTGATGTGGCTCAATAAAACTACGTAGTGGTCCTTTTCTGCTGTACCTATCCTTGAGCAATCCTTCCTCAAACGGAACTCCCAACTCCTGTGCATAACCAAGGGCTGCAGGCCTGGCAGAGTCTGGAACTGGAACAACAATGTCTGCATCCTTTATTGGGTATTTTTTTGCTAAAAATTGTCCAATTCTCTTTCTAGACACATAGATGTTCGAGCCCTCCATTACACTAGAGGGATGTGCAAAATAGGTAAACTCAAAAGAACAATGAGCTGGTTTTTTTTCTTCGGAAAACATCTCTGACTCGAGACCTGCGTTACTTATTTTCACAAGCTCTCCAGGCTTTACATCCCTTACAAGTTGTGCACCTATTGCAGAAAGCGCGACAGATTCTGATGCAACGATGTACGTGTTATTGTCTTTTCTATGCCCTATAACCATTGGCCTAAATCCCCGAGGGTCTCTGGCAGCATATACGGCATTATCGTCAGAAACAAAAGTAAAGCAAAATGAGCCAATCATCTCATTTTTTAAAATCGAGAGAGCACTGCCTAGCTTACCGTTTTCAGACATGAGTGAAACAAGCCTTTGTGCTGCAACAAGCGTATCGCTTGCATTTTGTGGTGTAAATGTACATCCACCCACCATACCGGCTAGCTCTTCGACGTTAGAGATAGTACCATTGTGTGCAATGCATAGATCTTTTACTTTAAGTGGTTGAGCATTTTCCAAATTGCTTTTACCAATTGTAGAATATCTAACATGTCCAATAGCAGCAGGCGAGGCATAATCACGAGTAACCCTGTCAAACTCTGACACGGCAGAAGACACAAGTCCGAGTTGTTTGTGTGGTTGTTTTTTTGGAACTGCCACTCCCCAAGCTTCTTGCCCCCTATGTTGAAGAGCCCTTAGTGCGTCTATTACCATCGGTATGACATTTGTGCCATCCATACTGAAAATTCCGACTACGCCACAATTCTCTTTAACCATGACTAACTAACAGCCCCAACGAGTTTAACCATTTTTCTTGTGCTTTATCAACCCTTACACTTGCGACCATTTTGTTTTTGTTCTTAAATGAAATGTTTTGGCCTGAAAACTTGCCTATTATTTCATGTGTCACTTTTCTTTTTTCAAGTAATGATTTTACGCTTTTGATCTTTGATGGATCTACCACCAACAAGAATCTGGAATGAGATTCTGAGAAGAGCAATTCATCATCCCTGAGTTTCTCAGATGGAACCTTGTCAAGAAAGACCAGGCAGCCAATCTCGTTTGTTATGCAAGTTTCCGACAGCGATACCCCAAGTCCTCCTTTTGAGCAGTCATGTACTATTTTTACCAGATCTTTGCGTATAATTTCCAAAACTGCGTCCTGGTTGGCTTTGGAAGACTTCATGTCTACCTCAGGGCATTTTCCTCCAATGATATCATGGACATATTCGTAATACTCTGAACCGCCAAGCTCGTCCTTTGTGAGTCCTACAAGTACAATGGCGTCATTTCTTTTTGCTTTTTGTTGCATCAAGGGCTTGTTCTCAATTAGACCTAGCACGCCCATCAGCGGAGTAGGTTTGATTGGGCCGCTATCTGTTTCATTGTACAAGCTAACTTTTCCTCCCACGCATGGAATCTCAAAGTATTTTGCATATTCTATGATTCCTTCAAGTGATTCCTTGAATGTCCAAAAAATTTCAGGATCTTCAGGATTTCCAAATTGAAGATGATCAACCATTCCAATTGGGGTTGCGCCAGTACAAATGATATTTCGACATGCCTCATCAAAACAGCCAATCACACCTTGTCTTGGATTAATATAACAGTGCTTGGAGTTGCCGTCTATCTTTATCGACAAGAATTTTCCATTGTCAAGCCTTAAGACAGATGCATCTTGTCCTGGTTTTATTATGGTTCTAATGCCAACTTCATGGTCATACTGTGTGTAGACCCAGCGCTTGCTTGCAATATTTGGATTTGCAAGCATCTTTAGCATGGTTTGCGACAGGTTTGGAATCTTGGGTTTTTTAATCGATTCAATATTTGCCAAATATTTTGGTTTACTAGAAGGCCTATCAAGAAGCGGTGCATTTGCGACCACGTTACTTGGCAGCTTTGCTATAACATTTTTTTGAGATGTTACTTGCATTGCACCATCGTCTGTTATCTTTCCTACTACAGAGTATGGTACGCGGAATTTTTCACAAATGTCTTTGAGTGTTTGAAGTTTTTCAGGCGAGGTTATGATAAGCATTCTTTCCTGAGACTCTGATACCATTAGTTCAGTAGGCGACATGCTCTGCTCTTTTTTGTGAATCAGGGACACGTCAAGTTCTATACCAACTGACAAGGCATCTGCTGTTTCTGAGATTGCACAAGAAAGTCCCCCACCTCCCAAATCTTTCATTGCCTTGATACATTGTTGATTTCGTGCTTCCAAGACTGCTTCGATTACTAATTTTTCAATAAATGGATCAGGAATTTGCACTGCAGAACGATTCTCAGACTCTAGTTTATCAGATGCAAACTGCGAGCCCCCAATGCCATCCCTTCCAGTAGAACCACCAAGCAATACCACCAAGTCTCCCTTGTCTGCTCTGTTTTGTATGAGTCTCTCTTTTTTTCCAAATCCAACAGAGGCAACATCCACTAGTGCATAATTGGTAAAACATTTGTCAAACTCTATTTCGCCACCGATTGTAGGAATCCCTAGGCAATTTCCATAGTCTGCTATTCCTCGCACTGCATTTTTGAAAAGCCATTTGGCGTGCATATCTTTTTCAATGTCACCAAACCTGAGGCCATCCAGAATAGCTATTGGTCGTGTGCCGGCAGACAAGATGTCTCGTATGACTCCCCCCACTCCTGTTGCTGCCCCACCGTATGGCTCCACTGCAGAGGGATGATTATGACTTTCAATGTGTACTGTAACGACATATCCATCACCAACATCTAAAACGCCAGAATCGTAACCAGGGCCTGATATGACACGCTTTCCTTCTCGTGGAAGAGTTTTGAGGTGTTTTTTTGATGACTTGTAGGAACAATGTTCGGACCATTCGGCAGCAACTATTTGCAGTTCCACAGGGTTTGGTTTTCGGCCTATCTTCTTTTCAAGATAGTCAAACTCCTGTGGAGTCAGACTCATGCAGTAACACCCAGAGTATGTAATAGCGATTCAAAAATCATCGATGCCGGTTTTGCGTCCCCAGGATTAAGAATTTGTTCAGCTGACCTTTCTGGATGTGGCATCATGCCTACCACGTTTCCTTCTTTGTTACATATTCCTGCTATCTTCATCGTAGCTCCATTGACATCTTCTGCATAAGTGAAAACAATCTGATTGTTTTTCTTTAGCAATTGTAGAGTTTCTTTATCTGCGTAATAACGCCCTTCGCCATTTGCAATCGCAATTGGAATTTTCTGATTTAGTTTGAGTTTATTTGTAAACGGTGTCTTGTTGTTTTTTACAATAATCTCTGTCCACTTACAGATGTAGCTAAGAGATGTATTTTTTAAAAGCGCCCCTGGCAAGAGACCTGCCTCTACCAATATTTGAAATCCGTTACAAACCCCTAGGACTGGCACTCCTTTTTCTGCCATCTTTTTTACTGATGCAATAGCTGGACTGTGTGCAGCTATGACTCCTGCCCTTAGCCTATCACCATAAGAGAAACCCCCTGGCAGCACAATCGCGTCTATATTCTTTGGCAGTTCGTCAGTGTGCCACACCAGTTGCGATTTGAGATGAAATACATCCGTCAGGACATGGTGCATGTCGCGATCGCAATTACTTCCCGGGAAAACAATTACTGCAACCCTCACAAATACCCTTATTTGTTGGCAATATTAAATCGAATCGAAAAATTAACCAGTTAAAGAAATGGTTCATTGAAAACATTATCAAAATTCTGATCGGATTGATACGCCACAATATGGTAGATTTAAAATTTTATGTCATAGTATATCAGAGCCTAAAGATTACTACAATTGGTTTTGCCTAAATACCATTTAATTATGCTAGAAACTTTCAACAGAAGATGTTAAGGTTTGGACGCCCTCCCCCTGCAACTACTATTCTGGTAACAATCAACGCGCTAATCTTTGCATATGGCATGCTAAGCCAATCACAAAACACCATCATCGCGCGATACGGCTTTGTTCCAAACGAACTCTTTCATTCCAATTATCCACTATCTGATAGCCTTTTACGGCTGTTTACCTCAATGTTTATTCACGCCAATATAGCACATATCGCATTCAACCTCTTTGCGCTTGCTTACATGGGGGGTTTTGCAGAAAGATCAATTGGCGTTCCCAGATTTGTTGGGCTCTACATAGTTGCAGGCATTGGTGGAGCATTGCTTCATGGAGTTGTTGCGTCATACGTTCTATCAAATGGGGACAGCATACTCATCGGTGCATCAGGGGCAATCTCTGGAGTTTTGGGAGTAGCTGCTGCACTTGGAGATATACGTGGATACTATTGGCTTGCGATCCAGATTTTGTATGTCTTTATTGGATCTTTTGCGTCACTTTCAATAGCATTCATGGCTCACGTTGGCGGATTTGTAACAGGGCTGTTCTTGACAAAAGCTATGATAGAGATAGAACGTAGGAAAAGAAGATGGCAGTCCGATGCCTTTTCCACATGATCAAGACATCAATCACTCAAGTTAGACTTCATCACATACAAGTAGGAAACTGCGAAGCGTTGTTTGGTAGGACTATGCCCCGCAGTCTCTTGATAAACACTAACAGAGTCAAATAATTAAGAAGGGTGTATACGGAGCAAGTAACTGCAAACTTTATCGTATTTTTATCAACTGACACAAGATTGACAAATTTTTACAACAATTATTTGATTTTTGGAATCAGTGAGCAAATCGTTTTTATTCCAATACTCTTTGGTACTAGCTATGGGTCTAGTTCGTGACATCATGGTTCACAACGTGGTTACCATTGAACATGACAAGACAGCAAAAGACGTTGCAATGCGGATGGCAGAAAAAGGCATCAGCTCACTTGTAGTTGTAAAAGAAGGAACTCCCATAGGATTAGTTACTGAAAGGGATCTTGCACGCAAGGTCTCAAGCACTGACAAAAAAAGCTCAGAGGTGCCACTTGCAGATATAATGTCTGCAAACTTCAGATGGGTGGAACCTATGACTCCTATTGAGGACGCGGTTCAAAAGATGACAAACAAGAACATCCGAAGGCTACTTGTTTTGGATAATGGTAAACTGGCAGGCATCATAACTGAGACTGATTTGGCCAGATACCTTCGTAGCAAGCTGCTCATAGAAGGAGCCATGGACGATGTCACTGCCTTGAACAGAAAGGTTGTAAAAAACGGTTAGGCACTAAAAGTCTCGACTGATACCGTGCTTACCAGTGGATTGTATATTCTAAACTTGTGGCATAAATCCATGACAGTTTTCTCAGCCAACTCTTTACTTTTTGCGTCTATACGAAATTTTAACATCTTGGCAGATCGTATCTTCTTGACAGGAGTCTTTTTGTCTGTTAGGACAAGATCGTTTAAAATTGTGTCACCCTCTGGGTCAACAATTTCTGGTTTATTTTCTATTGTAACACTAACCAAAAAAGAGGGCATGAAA
>JBOGQT010000131.1:0-3513 GCA_050749105.1 Nitrosotalea sp.
GCATGGAGGAAGGCAAACGAGTCATTTCTTAGGAGGAACATCTACAACATCAGGCAGTACCACAACCTGATGTTTCTTCGTCCGTCATTGATTGAGAAATTACCTGCATGAATTTTGTCCCAAAGCCGCAGAATTTCAGGCACGAATGTAGTTTCTGTTTGACAGAGGACGGAGATGCAGAGCACGAGATCCTTAATTACATCAATGAAAATATTTCTTCATGTCAGAAGACAAGATCTCGTCATTTCTCAATACTGGCCCTGACTGGGGCAGGCTCAAGACAACCATCCCGGGGGTCTTTCTGCTAAGGATGCCGGCTTACAAAAATATCCCAACAAGGCTTGCGGTAGAGCTAAACCCGGTAGATGAGAGAGGCGCTCCAACAAAAAAGAGGGGGCTTGTACTGAGATCAAAGCGCGAGCTTGAGCAGTACAAAGAGATCTTCCAGTTTGACAAGATAGCCTCGCTGCTTGGAAATGTCGAGAAGGTAAATCCACATGTAAACAAACTGGCAGCAAAGCCAGGCGAGGATGTGCTGGAGATATAACAATACCGCGGTAAAAATTAAAAACAAAATCTCTCCTGCCCTTAAAAATAAATCTTCTATGACATCACGTGAAAAAGAATAGGGCAAAGACCGTATACGCCTACGAAGTCAAGCCTACCAACTTTTTCACCCTGCCTGCACAAAAGCAGGCAGTCGTTCTATCTCATTTCTACTCGCTTCTTGCATCGATACAGGAACCGTTACGCATCACCGTATCAAAGGAGCCTCTAAGAGTTGACATGGGAACAGATGTCAGGCATCTTCAAATCCTAAGGACGTTCATGTCAAGCACAGAGCCCCTTGATGGCATACTTGAGAGCCAAGGATATGATTACTTTATTGCACCAAGCCCGCCCAAGTTTGAGGTGAAAAAAGAGTACTGGAAACACATACTCTTACAAAATGACAAAGTTGCCAAGTGTTTCACACTTTACTCTCCATCATCGTCACTCTCTCCTGCTTGGGTTTACTCTCTTCTTTCTGCATGTGATGGAATCATGCTGCAATTTGTTCCAATTGAGCAGGACAGGGCGGTATCCAAGCTGCGAAAAAAGATTCACTTGATGAGGTCTACGCAGAGCACCAACTCGAAGATCGTAAACCAGATCCAGATGGGACTTCAGACGGTATCCGAACTGGAAAAGAACAACACCAGATTATTCATGGTTACTGCAAATGCGATAATTTTAGCGGACAATATCAAATCACTGAAGAATGCAACAAAAAAATTTGTAAAACTTACTCGCATATCCCTTTCTCATTTTGACAACACGCCTGCAAGTCAGGCCAAGATGGTACAAGGATGGGGAAAGAGGTTGTACGTCGAGCTTGGCTCGTGCGATGTATTCTATCCATTTGTTAGCTCAGACATGCTTGAGGTGCCAAACGGCATCACAATTGGTATCAACTACAACACCGGTGCGCCGGTCATTTTTAATTATTCAATGCGCGCGAATTACAACATTTTAATCCTTGCAAGCTCTGGTGCCGGAAAATCAGTTACCGCCAAACTAATCCTGAAAAGACTGATGGAAAAGTATCCGACCGCACTTACTTTTATCGTAGACCCGGAGGGGGAGTACGAAAAGATTGCGCAGTATCTCAGGATAGAACCGATAAGAATTACGGGAGGGGAGGAGCTTGGGTTTGACCCGTTCAGGATGTTTGACAAGCCAAGCGATGCGGTAAACGTGTTATGTGAGATTGCCCAAGCTCCACAACTTGTTGTAAACTCTTTTCTTTCAAAATGCGAAGGCGTCAAGAGTCTTGACGAGTTTTACGGCAAACTCTCAGAGGAGGAGAAAAAGTACCTTGTGAATTTAGTAACAGGGCCAATGGCAACGCTCTTCCGGGGGGAGCCCAAGGTATCTGACCAGACAATCATATCTCTGAAGGGGACGTACGCAGAGGACTATGTGGCAAAGGTGTCCTTTTTGGCGCTTGCCAAGCTCTGGAAGAAGATAGGATCTGCGCCTGCAGATACCCCAAAAATCCTTCTGATCGATGAGGGTCACCTGATATTCCGGTTTGCAAGCGCAGCCAAGTTCGTAGACCTCCTTGCACGCATGGGGCGAAAAAAGAACGTCATCTTCATGTTCATCTCCCAGAGGGTGGAGGATGTGACAAAGACAGAGGCGGGACGTGCGTTCTTTGACAACTCTGAGACCAAGATTATTTTACGGAACAACGAGATTGCATCCGACGAGCTGGTCAGGTCATTGCAGCTCTCCCCGCAGGAAAAAGATATGGTACTGTCATTCAACCCCGGCGAGGCTCTTATCCTGACTCGGGATTACAGGCTGCGTGCATACATCACACCATCAAAAGAAGAGCTCGAGATGTTTGGGACATCGCCGAAGAATCGGAATGAATCTTAAGAACAAGTACTACAAGTATTTCTGCGAGATATCTTTTCTTGTAGGAGTTCCCGAAGTTGAACTTGCCAAAAAGATAATCTCACTTGATGTAGGACAAAAGTTTGAGACACAAAATTATTTCATACGACTCAAACATAAAACAGAATCGCATGGACAGACACTTTACTACATTTGTGTTTATGACAAGATTGGAAAACTAATTCGCAATGACCCAGTATTTTTAAAACAACCTAAAAGGGAAAAACATCTGTAGCTCTTTAAAATCTACATTGTCTTTTTGAACATGATAAAGAGGAAGGCGCTTTCTTCCGCGTATGCAGTCTCTTTGCTGGTACTGGTAGCAGGCGGCCTAAGTGCACTTGTGTATGACTTTATGGTAAATTCCAATGACATCCTTACATCAAATGTCCAGTATACGATCAACAGTGCGTCGCTTACAAGCATCCAGTCAGGTACGCTGACATGGTATGATATCGTACTTTCGAACACGGGAAGCAAACCATTTGTACAGACAAACGTTTCAGTTGTCATCGATAACATGGCATACAATTTGCCCGAAAATGATACTACAATAAATCCTGGAACCATATTGGAGCAAAAAGGGATACTGAATGCCGCTTCTACATATGGTGGCATCTATACCGTCAGAGTAAACGGTATAGCAAATGACGGTTCGACTTTTGTCACAAGTACTCAGGTAACAGGAAACTGAATATTGAATCATGCTGGGGCGTCGACGTCTTGTTGTCGATAATCTCGTACAGAGGAGGGGCACAAGTTAGATGCAGTCAATAACCGAGAGTCCAACCCACAAATAGCCCATATTGGGTAGAATTGTATATATACAAGAATGTACTAAATTATATCAAATGAGCGGATCTATTTTAGAAAATAATGACAAAGGGCACAGTCCTAATCTTGATACTGTACTAATGGTAGAGGACGTTCTTTCAAAAAGGCACGAATTTGCATCAAAGAACAAACTGCGTCTATCATTGCCAAAACAGCTACAATACAAGACGTTTAACAAAATTTTAGAATATCTAGAAGCATCAAACAAGATCGCATATGACAAGGACGGCTCCATTT
>JBOGQT010000132.1:0-20923 GCA_050749105.1 Nitrosotalea sp.
CTCAAGTAACTATTTTGAACATGATGTTTCTTTGCTTTAGATTTGCAATGAGACGCTCTGCATGCTTTGGATTCTCAGTCTCAAGACTAAGAGTTACACCTGCTGTGCCTGCTGGAATATTTGAGCTTAATCTATCATGAACTACTTCGACAATGTTGACGCTAAGAGATGATATCACATCTACTACCTCTTTTAGAGCACCAGGTTTGTCTGTAAGTACGATGAATATCTTTACCATCCTACCCATCTCAGTCAGGCCTTTGGCAACTATTTGACCTAGTAAGTACATGTCTACATTACCTCCAGAAAGTATGGGTACTATTTTCTTGCCTTTGGTAGGTTTTTTATTAAGAAGGTATGCTAGACTTACTGCTCCTGCTGGTTCTACTACGATCTTGGCCCTTTCCATTAGTAGAAACATTGCTTGGACAATTTGTGAATCGTCTACTAGGACAATGTCATCAATTAATTCATTGATTATCTTGAATGTAAACTCGCCAGGTTTCTTGACTGATATGCCGTCAGCGATGGTTCTCTGTCCCCTTACTGTTTCAAGTCTTCCTGAATCGAGAGACTTTTTCATTGCTGGAAAAGCAGATGACTGGACTCCAATGATTTTGACATCTGGTTTTCTTGACTTGACCGCACTCAAAACTCCTGCTGCAAGACCTCCGCCTCCTATTGGAACATAGATTTCATCAACATTTGGAAGATCTTGCATTATTTCAAGGCCAATTACTCCTTGGGCCGCAATGACGGACTCATCATCAAACGCATGAATTATCTTGGCACCGGTATTTTTTGACAGTTCTTGTGCCTTTGACCATGATTCATCGTAAATAGTGCCATGTAATACAACATTTGCACCATAGGATCTGGTTGCTGCAACCTTGGCGGGTGAAGCTGTAACTGGCATTACAATCGTGCATGGTATTTTTTCCAATGATGACGCAAATGCTACTCCTTGCGCATGATTTCCCGCAGAGGCAGCTATAACTCCCTTTCTTTTTTCATCTGAAGATAACGTGGCAATTTTCGCATATGCACCCCGAACTTTAAAGGACCCAGTTTTTTGCAAGCATTCTGATTTCAGATAAACTTGAGAACCTATCATCTGGCTAAAAGTTCGTGACAGTTCCAAAGGGGTCCTACGAATAACTCTTCCCTGAATCTTTTGCGATTTTACAATCTCGTTATAGGTTATGTTCAATAACATCTCCACTTGAGTTACCGTATATTTGGCTTCTTAAATAGTGAAAGGCCAAAAAACGTTGAGCATTTTTGATTTTTAGATACAATTAATGTAAAAATTGTACCTGTGATTTCTTTTTTGCTAAGATTTTCAATGATCTGGAAAAGGCTAAATAGTATTTGGACTAGATCTCTGATCTAAGTCAAGGGGTCTGCTTGGCGTCAACTCCCCATTATCTGTACGACGCTTTGCATCAGTTCCATGACCCCTTGACTAAAAGTATGAGTAAATAAAAAAGACTAGAATATAAACAATTTTTAAAATTTTAAAACTTTTGCGACGTCGTCCATTATCTTTAACAGGTCATTTTTCACTGCATCTGATATTCTTGTTAGATTGAGGTTTCCTTCGCGTGTATCATTCTTCAGATATTCTAAATTAAAAACACACAAACACCCCTCTTCTGCTGCAATCATCTTCATTTCATCAATCATTGTAGGTGTTGTATGATATATTTCGATCAACAAATTGTCTAGTTCCTTGAAAAGAAAATTCCGTCGTTCAACAAACTCGTTCATCTTTTTCTGACCTGTCCGTTGTAACTCTATCAATTCCTGTGTCAACTCATCGTGCTCAAATAATACCTCAAAGAGTTTCTGTTGGTCCATATTTTCATATCCTTCTTGTTTCAGCTTTTCTGCAATCTGTTTGTCGCTCTCTGGAGCCATACTGCCCTGAAGATCTTTTATCTTGTCACTTATTTCTGATATCTCTTTTTGTATGTCGATTACTTTGTGTTCAGGTTTGTAGAAGAGTAAGGCGTGATATTGTAGTGACATGTGACAAGACAGCACATAATTACCCACTTTTATCTCAAATTTAATAAAACTACGTCTTAGGTCTTGGTCTGTTGTAACCGATATGCCATTATTAGTCCAGTTAGGCAATCTTCTTAGGATGATATCATAAAACTGTCTTACTAACCCGGGATCGAATGATTCGTGGTCTGAAACAGTGCCATCGCCTAACATCACTTTTACCGATGCTTTTTTGACTAGCTCTGTGACATGTCCAAGAAACAATAGACGTGTTTCTTCACCTTTTTCTGACATTGATTTTATGAAGGGATCGGTCGAATTTGATGGAATCTGCACGTTTTCCCCTTGTTTCTCTTAAATAAAATTGATAGGCAATTTAAATATCCATAGCGAACAATTTCATTTGTGCGAGAAAATGGTAAAACCCTCGTTTAAGAAGATAACATGCTGGAACTGTGACGTAGAAATCGTGCAATACTTTGATATTAAATACAAGGGAGAAAGAGGACAATGTCCAGTATGTGGAGTCAATTTTCCATTGGAATGATTACAAATGAATGATGAACCAGAGATCAAACCAGAAGAACAGGTCCCTACGAGTAATATTGTAGATATGATGCTAAGCGGAGGCAGAACAGGATGTCTTGATGCTGAATCTCTAATCAAAGAGACTCAAAAGAGGGTCTGGGGTTCACTCAAAAAAGGATACGAGTATGGTTATTCCATGGATGAATCTGACCAGTTTCTGCGTGAACATGTATCGCAGAGAGTGCATATGATAGTGATGTTTGTAGATCTTGTAGGCTCTACAGAAATGTCGTTAATACTTCCAGCTGAAAAACTGGGCATAATAATAAGTTCCTTTTCACAGGAAATGCGATATGTAATAAAAAACTACGGTGGTTACGTGCTAAAATATGTTGGAGATGCAGTAATAGGGTACTTTGTTGCAGAAGAAAACCCACTTGTTGTTTCTGATAATGCTGTCAATTGTGCAAAAACAATGATCGATGTAATAGAGAGAGGGATCAATCCAATCCTAAGTGAATATGATTATCCTGAGTTGCGTGTAAAGGTAGGAATGGATTTTGGTGAAAATGCAATTGTACGCTATGGATCAGACAAAATTAGATCGCATGTAGATATTTTAGGACCTGCTGTTAGCATAGCTGCGAAGATTACTGCACTGGCAAGACCAAATCAGATCTTGATTGGAGAAGACGTACATGGAAAACTTCATCCATCCTTAAAAGATTTATTTAAAAAAGCAGAATGGCATGGAAATCAGTGGAATTATCACAACAAAGAAACTGGAAAAATCTATGGTATTTACGCATTACATGTTTAGATTGTAAATCTATCAGGGCATTCAATATGTTCATAGTGATGATCGGTAAACTTTTGATCAACAATATACATTACAATTTTGTACAAATCAGTTGAAATTATATTTTTTTTGCATTTCATACAGTTCATTGATATTGTTTTTGCCATTTCTTTGATCTCGATCTACCCATTCTATAAGGATCTGCGATCGATGGAATTTGATAAAAAATGACTGACACTTGACATACTAGGTTATCTAACGAACGAATTTGTGCGTAAACATGAAATAAGGGCCAGAGAGACCTGCCTTCATGTGGGAGTATTTTCATGCTGCAAGGACACTAGGTTTTGATCAACCCTTTGACATGATTAATTCACCGTTTGCTTTCCCAAGACTCCCACCAAGGGTAAATCCGCCACTTGGCATATCAAACACTGGCAAAATAAAAGATACAATAGTACGTGACAAAGATCTCATGATGAATAGACTAAACAAACATCATGAAATGTTCCAGTGTTATGCTACTGGTTTGTTCAATCTATCGCCAAACCAATTCATGCCAGGTCATCCCATGCATGCTAGAATGCAAACAATAGATATGTTACAAGAAGAAAATGAGAAACTACGACAAGAAAATTCTACTCTGAAAACCGACAAGAGCAAAGAAAAGAAAACATAGGTTGAACTTTATAAAGCAATAAGATATTACTTTTAGTGTGAACAAGACACCAAACCAAAAATGGAATGAAGAGGTTTTAAGATACAAGAAGAAGTGTCAACAAATTTTCAGCCTATCATCATCTATCAGATACGTTGGACTCATAAACGAATATGGCAGAACATTAACTGGAATAATCAGACCTGGAACCAATATTCTTTTGAAACCAGAACCTGCAAGAAATGAATTCTTTTTAACTTCTACTTTGTTTAACATGCGTAACAAAATAGATGTTGCTATAGGGAAGATGGATTATGCCATCTTCAAACATGATAAGGTAACCTTACTAGTTTTTCAAAGCAAGGAGGGAATTTACTATATCTCATTAAATCGAAATACGACGGCAGATTCAGTTGCAAAAATTATTGCAAAAATTAAAAAAGTAATCTAGACGGGTGCAAATCCGTGAAACCCCCTTGCTTGTTGTGGACTTCCTTCAGAGGAGGGCTCAAACAATGAGATCATGTACTTGTCTGGATCAAGGACTATGCAGTTCTTTCCTGCTTTGTGTAAAGTAATTTCTCTATGTATTGAAACATTTCTTGATTTGAGTTCTTGTACTGCTGATTCTATATCACCCACAACAAGACCAATCACAATACCATTTTCAATTGACGTTCCAGTGTTAATGGGTCTTGATGCAGGATGTAATATCAATGTGGCACCATCTCGTCCCAATTCAGCCCAGTCGCCTCGCTTATTTCTAACCGGGAGTCCTATTATTTCACTATAAAACTGGACAGATTTTTCCAAATTGGAAACCGCGATTATTACGCTTCCGAGGTGTTTTATGTTCATATTTAATCTAACAACTTTACACTGTTAAAACCGTTATGTTATACTACCTGGACCATCGTTTCCGTCCTTTCTACCCCTCGTATGTTCTGAATCTCAGTGGTGACTTCCTTGATCTCTGATAATTCTTTGACCTCAATCAGGGCTACGGCGTCAAATTGTCCACTCACAGCAAATGAATCGTAAACCGATCTCACCATACGTAGTCGTGCTGCAATCAATTTCTTTGGAGATTTAACTAGAACTACTGCTTTGACCAACCTAAATCTACCTCCACTTCAATTAAGGTCTCCGTAGACGCAATCTCCTTTATTTTCTTGAAATCTATGACTATGTTATTTACCTCATCTATGGTACCTTGTAAAACTACTATGATATCGGCGCGACCAGTAACTACCATGATTTCTTTAACAATTTTTCGTACCTTTTGTAGTATCTTTATGACATTGTCAACCTTTCCAGGTTTAACTGTAATTAGGCATAGAGCCCTCATGATCTTCTGATCCCACTATTACGGATAAGTGTTTATGATTCAAAATAATGGTTACGAAACTATTTAATCGTCACTGGCTTCTTGCGACCTAGCTTCTTCAAGGTATGCTTTCCTAGCTTCAAGTTCAGCTTCTTTATCTACATTGGTGTCGTCTTCCACCACGATTATTCCAGAATCTTCTTCTATGATATCCTCTTTGAGCTTAGTTTTTTCTTTTGGTTTTACTTTAGAAGTTTCTTTCTTTTTGATCTCCTTTTTTGCAGGCTTTTTTGTCTCTTTTTTCTTCTCCTTGGTCATAACGACGATTAACCAACAATGCATATCATGCTTTTAAACTTGTCTTATTTGAGTATTAAAAGGAAAAAATAGATTTTGTATGGATCTACTGTAAATGCAATCATGTCTGGCAACAAGTTTGAACGAAGTTTTTACACTTTCAAGTTTTTTATCTTTTCAATAATTAGATGATGATCACATGGAGGCTCTGTGGACAGAATGAGTATGCCATCTTCTTGGAATATGGTTAAAAGTTTTACTTTACCTTTGGACTCTACAACCCAATCAGTTTTTCCCATTTTATCAGTAAACATCTTGTCCATCATATCTTTTACAACAACTTGATGATGAGCCAAATCTGCAAGTTGTTTGTCAAGAAGTGGAATTACACCATCTTTTCGTGCTGATGAGGCTAGTTGTCCATTAACAATCTTGCCCGCAAATCTTATCTGTGAGTCAAGTTCTAGAATTTTTTTGCAATAATCATTCGTGTTTGTAGCGGCACTACTCATAATTTCAATCACCTGATTATCATGTGATGTGCTTGTCTCATATTTAAGATGATTTCAAGTAAACCTAATTTAAAAATACCCGAGTATTTTTATTAACAATAGGTTAGTTCTTTGATGATATGGATAAGATCCGAAGAAAGATAGTTACAATACTTGTAGCCGTTTCAATTACTGGTGTTTTAGGCATTCCTCTCGGTGATCCTAAATTTATTCCACAAGCTCTTGGCTTAGAAGGATGTTTTGTAGCTCTTGCAATTTTGACTGCAAAAAATTACAAATATGCTTACATTCCAAATTTTATAATCGCATGCATTGTCATAATTGGAAACAGTGCTTTTTACAAACATATTGAAATAATGACAACCTTTCATCCTCTTTACAACGCACTAATACTAATTACTGGAGGATATATTTTACAAATTCTACTTCTAATTACAAATTATCGTGCCTATCAACAATACAAACATTTAACCACAAATGATAAAATTGGTTAGAGTCAAAAATATTATTTTAAATTATGTAGTGCCACCGGCGGGACTTGAACGCGCGACAGCTCGGTCTTCAGCCGAGTGCTCTCCCGGGCTGAGCTACGGTGGCACATTCGATCATCCAATTCTGGGGGAATTAAAGTGTGTCTGTCTTATTTTTTCCAAGCTATGTCTTTGATTTTTTTTCGGTTATTTATGATCCTAGCTATTACAAATAGAAGATCTGATAATCGATTCATGTAGATTTGACAAGTTTTGTTAATTTGTTCTTTTTCTGCAAGCTTGACGATGTTTATTTCAGCCCGTCTACAAATAGATCTAACAATATGCACTTGAGAAGCAAGAATGGAGCCTCCAGGAAGTATGAAATAAGTTATAGGAGTAAGTTCAGATTCTAATCTGTCTATCTGGTTCTCAAGATATGTTACCATTGTATCTGTAACTCTACTAGATGAATCCTTCAAGTTTGGATTTGCAAGGTCTGAGCCGATTACAAAAAGATCATTTTGTATCTTTGTGAGAAGATCATTTATATCAGAATCTAATTTTGACGACAGAACTAACCCGATAGCAGAATTTACTTCGTCTACTTGACCATATGCAGTAATGCGACAGCTAGATTTTTTCACCCGTTTTCCACCAACGAGTCCCGTAGTTCCCCTATCTCCAGTTTTTGTATATATTTTTACCAACAGATACCGAATAATATTGTCGTTTTTATCTTGATCGCGTATAGCACGACAAAAACCTAAAACTACAGGAATATCCAACACATATGAGGATCATGCTGTCTGATTTTTTCTATCTTATATCTGAATTAAAAAAAATACCACGAAAAGGATGGAAGGAAAAAGTAGGAATACAACATCCGGAATCAGTGGCAGATCATTCTTATGGTACTGCAGTCATGGCAATGATCTTTTCAGACAGTGACCGTATGGATACTGAAAAAATAATGAAGATGGCTTTACTCCATGATCTTGCCGAATCTGTAATTGGTGATTTCATGCCTGGGGAGATTTCGAAAGAAACCAAAAGACTAGTAGAAGATCAAGCGATGGAAGAAATTTTGGCAAAATTGCCAATTGATCTTGCAAACAGATATCATTCCTTATGGAAAGAATATGTAACTGCGACATCACCAGAATCGGTTTTACTTCATGAAATAGACAAGCTCGAAATGGCAATACAAGCAGCAAAATATCTTGGAGAAGGCTTTTCAAAAGAAAAACTTCAAGAATTCATAGAAGGAGCTAGAAAAGAAATCAGATCAAAAGAACTTTTAGCAATTCTAGATACGATATCACATAAATAACAAGTTTTTTGATTAATACTATGCAGTATTTTGTTGCTCTCAAGATTGGAGAAAAACGAGTCAAAATAGCAAGAGAATATCTTAATAAAATTTCAAATGGTCAAGCCATGCCAGCATTGGCTCTTAGAGACAACAGATCAAATGTATGGGAACCAGTAGGAGAAGAAAATCTCTATTCAATACTAAATGATGCAGGAGGGTATGTTTTGACAGATGTAAGTGGTTATATGGTCATATTATGTGACAAAAACGGTATTTCAAAAGCAATTGTGAGGGGATTAAATGTTGAATACAAAAATGCAATTGTGAAAATGTTGCAGGATGATAACATGTCTGAATACAAAGGTCAAGTGACTCTACCAGTATAGTCACTATTTTATCCTGCATAACATCAAAAACATACAAGTTATACTGAGATTTTGAATCAGTATTGGGAGATACGCAAGTGAAATCAAAACAATTCATAACTGTAAAAGCTAATTATCTAATCCCACTCGTACTGTTTCTTGGTTCATTTTTTATCTATTCATATGATTTGGAAGGACAGCCTTGGCATGGTGATGAAATCACGTATCTCGGATGGGGAGGAAGTTATTTTAATCTGATAACAAAAGGAGATTGGAATAATTCATGTGTAGAGTCTCTAGATCACTGCAATCTCTTATTTCACATACCGGCATTTGGGCTAACCTATAGCCCTCTTAGAAATATCATCATAGGTCTTCCGATGCATCTGACAAGTGAGGACAATGGCAATTTTTACAACTGGTCATGTTATTGGGACTGCTATAATCACCACGAAGGACCTACCATTCAAGAAATGACAGCAGGTCGTTTACTTTCACCCTTATTTGGTTCGCTAGCTGTCATGTTTTCGTTTTTGATAGGTAAAATGCTTTTTAATAGATGTGTGGGCATAATTGCTTCTCTGCTCTTATTGTTTTATGATCTTTGGATATGGTACAGCCGTACTATAATGGTAGAAGTACATTACATCTTCTTTACACTTTTATCGCTACTAATTTTGCTTTATGCATTAAAGACTGAACGTCCAAAAATTACGTATTTCATTCTGAGTGCCGTCATATTTGGGGTCGCGTTAAATTCAAAGATGCTCGCTGTAACATTTTCAATGTTATTTCTTAGCATCATAGTATCAAAGAGTTTATTTTATAAAAGATCAGGCTCTGTTTTTGAGAAAAAACGTATTGTTAAAACCAGTCTTTTAGTTTTTTTGTTTTTTTCAATATCTCTTTTGGGTTTGTTTTTAGTCGAGCCTGGTTTTTATGAAAATCCTCTAAACGAGGCTAGAATAATGAAGACTGATATGGATAATTACAATCATGCAGTTTGGTACATCGGTTATCCCGCAATTCAAAATATTCAGATAAAATCTGTAGTTTCTATATTTCATTATGTTATATTTCCAAGTTTTATAGAAAAACAGATTTCTAATCCTGATCTTAATCTAAATGGTAATTTCGGTTGGACATTTCCTCCCACATATTCTAGTGTGCCTCTAGGTATTTTCTTTTTTATTGGGTTTGGATCCATAATTTATAGAGTTTGCAAGTTAAAGGATTGTGCCTCGGAAACCTTGTTATTAATTTGGTTTGTTAGCACGTTCATTCTAACACTTGTAATTGTTAAGGATTTTTCTCTTGAGAGATATCTTCTTCCGCTTGAAATTTCAGTTATTTTTATTGCTTCTTATGGTTTTTGGAACTTTATAAAAGAGATTTCAAATAACAAAACAAGAATTGTTTTTTCTATTTTTTTCATATCAGTTCATGCCATTACTGCCTTGTCCTACTGGGAGAAAATTTACTTTTCACCTGGCACCACTTGGGTAAATCCACTTCATTACGGGACTATGCAAGAATCATTTGATAATCCCTTTACATTTGTTGCAAATGTGCTATTTGTAGGCTGTTTGCTTTTTATTTTTGCATTCCAGTTTCGAAAAAAAAGACACCGTATTACGACTTTTGTGTCTGAAAAAGTCAATCGTTTTGGCAAAGCCTTCTATCTTAAACGTTAATTTGTTAGGCACTATTGACGCATTCTCTGGTTTAGTTGCTCAAGATCATTCGCAATTTATTCAATCTTACATGTTACATAATCACAAGAATAAACAACTAATGCATCAAACATGTTTATCTCACACTTAAGGAGACAAGGCGTGAAGAGAATTTGATGAAAACTAGGCTGATATCTTTACTAATTCCAAGTCTATTTTTAATCCCTCTTTCAGCCTATGGCTTTACTCCTGCGGTAGGGATTGTAGCTGATGGTCAAAATTATACGCTCACCACAAGTGCAGTAATGGGAATAGCAAATATCAATTCTTTTTCAGTCGATCCTTCAAATTCAGGAGCTTCACTGCAGCTAAATTCAATCATGCACGTAATAACAACTACTGGAACCCAAGACTATTTGCTACAGAATGTAATTCAATTTCCTGATTCAAATAGTAATAATGCATATGTGGGAGATTATGTTTTCAATGTAACTTCTTATGGTAATACCAAATATTATGATAAATATGCAGATGAGAATTTGTTTCAAAGACCGCTAAAAATACTATTTGCAACAAGGGAGCAAACCATTCCAGGAGTTGGAGTTCAGGTACAATTTTTATATTCTGATAAGCAGACCGTGTTTAAAGAGTATGACAATAAAACGTTTGTAATTCCAGGAATAATATCTTCTGCATTTTTAGTAACTTCGAATCAATCCATCCTCAATGGCTCTGAGAAATATGAGACTGAGTTTGTTTGGGGAGGATATGGAAACGGATCTATTGGAAATTTTACTTCAATGGATTCTACTTTGAGTCTCTTTTACTATACCAATGTTCAAGTCCCACAGAATTCATCTCAACCATACTTGATAAGCCCATGGAAACCATTCCAAGGTTACGCCAATTATGGTCGCGATACTGGAGAAATGGATCAAAACATATACTCAACAATAAACCCCGAAAATAATGGAACCGCGGTCATAGAATTAGGAAAGACTGAAAATATCACAATCTCAACTGACAAACTATCATACACTAATGGTGACACGATTCGAATTTCCGGAATAATATCACCAGCCATACTTGGCACTCCTATGACTATCTATATTTTTGCTCCTGCCAGGAACGTTGTCCAAGAATTACAAATTGATATGCCACAAAATTTTAACAATAGCATTAATTTTGATCGTGCTATTCAAACAGGAAGTAACTCATGGCAGTACAGTGGAACCTATACCGTGGAAGCATATTATGGATCGAATACGGCTCAAACCACATTCAGTTTTACATCTGCACCGCCTCAAACTACGCCTCAACCAAATGGGTTTCCAAGTCCAAGTACCTACTTGATACCAGGTACCAACATAGCTGTACGTTACAACATATTGGATGGGAATGGGAAACTAGAAAGTATGCAAATAGATTCAGGATCGAAATCTCTAGTAATAGAAGCAGATTATAATGATGTAAGTCTGCTTGCAATCGGTTTACCTGATTCATTGATCAAGTTTAATGGAGATCCACTGATATACATTGATGGAAAAAAAACTAGCTATTATAATACGATAAAGACTCAAGATGGCGTAACTTTGGATATTTCTGTTTCAAGTGGATATCATATAATACAGATCTTCGGCTCACAAGTACCAATTCCCGAATTTGGAAATATTACATCAGTAGTATTTTTAATCAGCGTTATTACCATGGCATTTGTTTCTGGAAGGGCTAGGCCCAAATGAAGCCAGGGTTAACTACCAGACAATAAAAGAACAAAGTTACCTATGCTGTATATATTACAAAGTCGTTTACTATGTTATGCTGATGAAAATAGCTGTAATGGCTTTTGTAATCCTAGTCTTCATAGGGCTTGGGGTTAGCGGCACAGTAAACGCAGCAATTAACGGATATCACAAAGTGGAACAAAATCCTACAGTTCAGCAGCTACAAAATAAAGCTACAAGTACAATAAAAAGCGAAGTTACCACTCAGATTCACAACGTAGAAAATGCAGCCACTAGTGCACTAACTTCAAAAATATGAGTATTGATTGAATTAAAAGCTGAAAGGTTTACATAATTACGATCTAGTTTATCTAAGACCAAGTTGCTACGTCCAATACAAGATATGTTAGAAGACCATCTTGCCCCCAATGAAGTAATTGTATTTCGCCAACCTCAGGAGGTAGAATTTAAGAATGAGGTTTATGATGAGCTAGCTATTACGAGTCAAAGGATAATTTTTTACAAACGAACAGGACTTCTATTCAAAAAAGACAATTCTTCCTCGATTGGTTTATCTAATATAGGTGGAGTCAAGTTTCACGAGAAGGGAGTTGTCAGAAAAAAGGGGGTAATGGAAGTACATCTTAAGAACGATAACCCTCTTCAGATAGAAGGAAATGCCTCAGAAATGAAGTACCTTTATCAGAATCTACTATCAAGAATTCAGTGACTTTATCTAATCTCATCTAAATCAATAACAGAAACAACGATACAGGCATATTGATGACCTATAATGAGGTCATTTTCCTATGGCTAAGGAGGAAATGACTTTAAGGTATACTGCCAGAGTGAGATTCATTCCTCGTCGTCTTCATTTACAAGCTTGTCATACATATCACAGTTTTCATTAGTGCAATAGTAATATCCATCTTCATGATCCGAAAGCACCTGGTGGCATTCATCACATAGATACACTGTTATCATAAACTAACTTCTCTCCCTACCGTAGTGTCCTTTATCATGCGTTTGTTCATGTAAATAGTTTCATCAGTGTTTCTTGTGATTTCCTCAAGTTGTTTTTTATAATCACTAGGTACATTAGTCATGTCACATCTGTCTTTTGGCTGGACGATTGTTCGTCTGTCATCGAGTAAAATGTACTCCGTACAGCCCGTATCGAGGTGCTTGGCGATGTGTGCCATTCTAGATTCTCATTCTTTAAACTTCTTAATAAAATTTCGAGCTTTGATATAATGTATTCAGTTACTTCACTGATCACAGGATCGTTGGCATTATACCATTTGATGTTTTTATTTCCGCCAATCACTTGTACTTTAATTTCTATTTTATGAGGAGATTTGTCAAAATTTGGTTGCCTGGATAATTTGCCACATAGAGGGCATCTAATAAAATTAAATTCTTTCATTTTGCAAACTCACTAGTGTGAGACTCATCAAAATGAATAGATTTCATATGTTGTATCAAAGAATCATCGCTTGGAAATGTTTTATTACATCTTGGGCATTGTCTCCATGCTGGCTTGGAATCTAACAGATCATCTAGATCTTTCAATTAAGATAAACTCCCTTGTTTGCATGGTATAACTCACGATTGATTCGTTCATTCCATTTTTCTTTGAATGATTTCTCTCTGCGTTCTATAATTCTAGGTTTATTCTCTAATAGATGCCATCCATCTGGATCAACAAAAATTTCACATTCACACTCTGGAGGTGGCGCTCCCAAAAGCCCACAATAGTAAAGAGGCCTCAATTTGGCGTTACAGATAGGACAAATGTCAGTTTCAGGCTCTTTTTCCATTTTCAATTTGCTATATGATAGGTCACCAAACCACACTAGCGAATGAGTATGCTCCTTTATGCCGCAGTGCGATAATTGATAAAGAAAGGTTCCAAATACAGAGTTTCTAAGCCCTTTATTCTTCACAATCCACCCCTCTTTATTGTAAATCTCCTCTGATCCTTCGAGCCATCCAAAGCCTAACACGTGGAAATGAGGGGAATAGTACCAAAACTGCTCTAACTGGTTGAACCTGAAAGGATGGAAAATCATAGCGCCACCCAAGGCTCCAACCTTCTTTAGGATTCTATAGGCCTCTTTTTTCATGGTTTTATGGTCTAAATTATGATGCCAGGATGGAGGGCTGACTATGATGTGCTTTGCAGGCTTTTTTGATAACTTGGTATATTTTTCAATTCTTCTTGTGGCCTTATTTGCCTCCCTTCCAGCCCATTTTTTAACACATAATTCACAGGAAGCCCGAAAACAGCATTTTTGGAATGTTTTAACAAAAACTTTACCCTTAAAATCTGACTTGGCATGTGCCTTAACATCTAAACATCCTTTGAACTTCCATTTACCACAATCTTCTTTTGGCCGTCTGGTTGATGGTAATCTCCAGTCATTATGCGAGATTTCTTTTCCGTTTGTAGTTTGAATCAAGTCAATGACTTCATCGAATTTACTTTGCTTATAGGCAGGATACGTTTCTTGTACTTGGTTATTCATTAAACCACCAAATTCGTCTTTTATGATCACAGTTGATACAGACTAGATAGGGATCGTTGGTATGTTGTTCATACCTTAGCCTAAAATCATGATTGCAATACCTTTTTTTGTGAGCAAGAACATATGTCATATAGTTGAAAAAGCTAAACCGCACGTGACGGGATACGAACCCGTTATGGCGGAAATTTAGCCAGCTTTACCTCCTTCGATGATTGCTAAGGCACAATCTACAGCTTGTTGTGTGCTATGTTCTGAAAATGGTTCCTTACAAATAGGACAAAATTCTGGATCATAAATTAAGTCATCATCATTAATTGGTTTTTTATCAAAAAAATAAGTGGTAGAATTACTCATTCTCCACAACCTTCCTGTTCCGTCTTTTCGCTTTTAGACTTACAATCACAGTCTTTAGTAATTCGGATTATAAGATCCGAATAATTCTCATTTTTGTGGCCATAGACATCAAGTATTTTCTTGGCTTCCTTTGTGAGAGTAATTGTCGTCTTATCAGATTCTTGCATGGAATTAAATTGGTTTAATTGTTTAAATGTATGTGTTCCTTTAGGAACACTGTGTACGAAGAAGAGCGGTACAAACGGATAAAGGAAGTCCTACGAGAATTACCAGAAAAGAAGGGAAGGCCTTCTATAATATTGAGTATGATCAATGCAAAATACGGTAAAGATGCGATCACGAGAAAAATACTATGGAAAATTCTGAAAGAACATTCTACAGATTTTAAGATTGATACAATCAATAAACAGCATACAGAATATCAATTAATAGAGTCTAATTTACCTCCAGGCCCAAAAATCACTGTCCAATCATTACCTAGTCTAGAAGAGTTTGAAAACATGGAACCTACCATGCGAAGACAATTAATCATTAAACGACTCGAGATGTATTTTCAAAATTTTTTAGTAACCATTTTTCTTGACTTTATACCGCGTTCATCTACAGGCAAAATGCAAGACAAGGATGATACAAAAGCTCTGAAATTCAATAGAAGACTCCTTGGAAAAATGATTCAACAATCTATGAAATATGAACCACAGTTAACTAGAGGAATTCTTAAAACTTTGATGGAAAAACACAAAATTATATGAACTAAGAAGATGAATTATCTTTTTTGGTTTGTATCAATAATTTTTTGACATATGCCATGTCTCTTTCAAGTTGTGCTATCTTTGCATCCTTTTCTAATTCCAATTGATTAATTTTTTCATCCTTGGCTCTATTTTGTAATTTTAGTTTCTCAGAATCATCTATTGTAAGGTTCGGTACTGCGTTTAGATATTCTTCTAAAAGCTCGTTAACATGAGCTTTGAAATAATTCTTATCCAATTTAATTAATCCCACATGACCCATCATCATCTCTTTTTTGATTAATGATGCAAGAAGCGAATCTTTTGAGATTGATTCTTTGTTTGCTTTATTGAAAAATCTCCTAAATCCATTCATGATAGGAATTTCATGTCTTCTTTTACCTTTAATGAGTGGTTGTCTTAGGCCAGCTTTCTCAAGTAATCTCTCGACCCTGCTTCTTACACCTCGTTTGCTTAACGGTTTTACAATAATGCTCTCAGATCTAAGAAAAGGATCATCTGGTTTTGGTTCCTTGCCAACTTTTTGAATCCATTCGGTTTTGTAATTTTGAATAAAATTGTAGCATTCGAGAGTCACAAACGCAAACTGACTTTCGATCTCTCCCTCATAGATTAGAATCATCGCACAAGCGATCTTACCGTCTCGTACAACTGACTCAGTTAATTTGTCATCTTCCCATAGAAGATGATCATTGTAAAGATAGACTGGTCTAATGTGTCTCCATTTGAAATCAAAAGCCCCCGCACGAATTCCACTACTTGCAGCTATTGTCACTATTGCTTTATCAATAGCATCTGCATGCTCCAAAACTTTTTTGATCTCGTCTCTTGTATATCCCCTACTATCATCCAAATCTTTCATAACAGGATACTGCGAGGTAACCTTTGCCCAAGGAATTGTAACTTCGTTGAGGTCTAGCAGCTTTCTGAGAGGCGGGAAGTAATTCTTAAAGGATATTGGTCGGAGATAGTTAGAGTCTTTTTCTGGAAGCTCCGTTCTTGCCTTTAACATCTTCACCATAGCGATAATAATTTCTGTAGCCCATTTGGGATCATTTTGTGCTTTGTAGACAAACTCATTTACACGTTCTTCAAAGCCTTTAGAGTCTAAAATATCCTCAAAGAACTCATTGACAATTTTTTTCAAAAGTGTAGCATATTGTTGCTTTGTCTCTTTTGATTTACACCCTGAATAAAATAATTCTAATGGTCTTTTTGCTTGTTCTACAGCGTCCAGGTCTATCTTCAACGTCGAATAGTACGCACTAATTGATAAAAAGCTCACCATTGCGTCTTAAACGTTAAATTAGTACAATTCCCCAATTTCATAAAATGGTCAAATTCCAGCATATGATAGAGGTAAATGGACATCTTATTGATTCCATGATACTTACTAAAATTTTTGATATAATAATGGACTTGCATGGAGAATTTCAGGTACAAAAATTTGTAGTTGGAAAGAAAAAGAAAGACGAGAGTTATGCAAGACTTCTCATTCAAGGCAAGTCTAAAGAACATCTGAATCAAATTCTTCAAGCAGTATACAGAGAAGGCGCCACTTCAAAGACACAGCAAGAAGTCATATTAGAAACAACTAGAAAAGACATGGTGATGCCTGATGATTTTTACAGTACAACAAATAACCACACTGATATTTTCTACAAAGGAAAATGGATCAAAGTGGAAAACATGATGATGGACAAGTGCATCATCGTTAAGGGAAATCAAGCTTTTTGCACTCCAATTCGCGAGATAAAAAAAGGAGATATGATTATAGTGGGAGAGCGGGGAGTTCGAATTACACCTCCTGAAAGACCAAGAGAAGGCGTAAACCTATTCCAATTCATGGGAAGCAGTAGTTCAAGCGAGAGACCAACACAGCATATAGCTCGAAGAGTAGCAGAAGATATTTACAAAACAAAGAAACAAAAGGGAAAAATAGTTCTAGTCGGAGGACCCGCTATAGTTCATACTGGCGCATCTGATTCCATTGCAACACTTATCAGGTTAGGATTCATCGATGCAATTCTTGCAGGAAATGCTCTTGCCGTTCACGATATAGAATATTCTACTCTTGGAACATCTCTCGGAATGAATGTACGAGATGGTACACTTGCAATTCGAGGACATAGAAATCACATGCAGGCAATAAATGCAGTATTCAAAGCAGGATCAATTCAAAAAATGGTCGAAAAAAAGATACTGTCTAGAGGAATAATGTATGAATGCGTAAAGAACAAAATACCATTTGTTCTAGCTGGCTCTCTACGAGATGATGGCCCATTACCCGACGTAATAACAGATATGACAGTAGCACAACGAAAATACAAAGAGATTCTAAAAGATGCGAGTATGGTCATAATGGTATCAACAATGCTTCACTCAATTGCCACAGGAAATATGCTCCCGGCAGATGTCAAAGTAATTGTAGTAGACATCAATCAACCCACAGTAACAAAACTCATGGATAGAGGTACATGGCAGGCACTTGGCATAGTCACAGATGTAGGCGCATTTTTACCACTTGTCACTCATGAGATTCAAAAACTTGCAAAAAAACCTTGATTTCACATTGGATCATTCTGACAACGTTGTGACAATCAGTGTTTAGATTCACATTTAAGAATAAAGATGCTTTTTTAAGCAATTGCTCCTAAAATATAACATGCGATTAAAAGATAAAGTGGCCATAGTGACTGGTGCGTCAAGTGAAATAGGTCTTGAGATATCAAAAAGATTTGTGGATGAGGGTGCAAAAGTCGTCTTAATTGGACGAAATATTGAAAAATTAGAAAAGGCCAGATCATCAATAAAGAATTATGAATCAAATACGGTAGCAATTCCATGTGACATTACAAACGAATCCCAGGTCATACAGACAATCAATCAGATAAACGAACATTACGGTAAGATAGACATTCTTGTTAATAACGCAGGGACAATTAACGACCCAATTCATTTTCACGAGATGAAAGAATCCGATTGGTTGTCATTAGTTAATACTAATCTCTTTGGTACATTTAAGATAACAAAATCAGTGCTTGTCAAGATGCTTGAAAATAAAAAAGGGTCAATCATAAACATAGGTTCGATATCCAGCGAGAGAGCAATCCCAAAAGTACACTTGACTGTCTACTGTACTACCAAGGCAGCAATCAATATGTTTACCAAAGGAATTGCAATTGAATATGCCAGAAAAAATATCCGTTGCAATTGCATAAATCCTGGGATCATAAACGCAGGAATGATAACACCATACCTTGACTATCCAGAAGCAAGAAAAATTCTTGAAGACAGACAACCATTGAATAGAATAGGTGAACCAATTGATGTGGCTAATGCTTCTGTCTACCTGGCTTCGGATGAAGCTAGTTGGATCTCTGGTATAATTATGAATGTAGATGGTGGAAAATCGGCGTCTGAAGGGTGATGATGATTCACACTGAATTTCATCCCATTCCAGAAAATTTTGATTGTATTCTAAAAATTGATTTGCGCTAGAACGTATATCGTTAAAATTGACCAAAATACAGACATGTTAACTAGTAAAATTAATCGAGAATCTTAAATAACTACAATTCTTCGGTTATTTATTGAAGATTAATTTACTTGCCATACTTCTATTGGTGTCACTTATGCCGTTAGGCATAATTCCTGCCTTTGCTCAAACCAATACGGCTGCCTCAATTACTGTAACTACTGATAAAACAGTCTATTCTGACGGAGATCAAATGACTATTTCTGGAACAGTAAGTACTCAGCTTAACGTTCCAATATCAATAATTGTAAAAGATCCATCTGGCAATATAGTATTACTTGGACAGGTATCGCCAAACCAGGATGACACGTATTCTACCATAGTTACTGCAGGAGGTAACCTGTGGACAGATATTGGTAGTTATGAGGTGGATGTAACCTATGGAAGTAAAGACAATACTGCAAAAACCACTTTTGAGTTCACTGGGTTTATGCCAACAATACCAATTGTAATTCAAGGACAGACATATAATGCAACATACAAAATAACAAATGGTAAAGTACTAACCATAATGCCTGACCCGTCTACAAAATCGTTAACAATGCGTATTCAGCCGTCTGGCAGTGGCACGGTTTCCATAACCATACCGCGATCTTTGATGGATTCCAAGAATAATAACCAAGATAGTCCATTTATCGTACAGGATGATGGTGTATCTACTACATTTAATGAGACAAGAACTGATGCCAATAGCAGAACCCTTGTCATTCCTTTTGGATCTAGCAATGCTCAGATAACCATAATTGGCACTCAAATAGTTCCAGAATTTGGTCCTGTTGTCATTATGGTTCTTACAATTGCAATGCTTTCTATAATTTTCTATTTTAGAACCAATATCCAATCGAAAATGTCATAAGACGCCAACATATAAAAACAAAAGACTAATTCCACGTGTTGTCATATTGGGTTTCCAAATTTTTCCATATCACAGTACTCATTTTGGTGTCTTAAATAAAATCAATAATTTTCTTGAATAGAATGTAAGTCAATAACTTAATCATGATTTGATATAAACAGCGCTAAAATTTATCAAGATATATTCTTAAATTTTATTTTCACATACAAAGAATATGCATGTAATAGCATTACATATCAATTACTTGTGCATAGTTTCATGTTTTTATCATCGTATTAGTTTAGCTGAAAATACGCTGTAACGATATTCGTACTTAAATTGCCTTTTCGTTCTCTTCCCCTATGCTATATCTGTGGCACAAGTGATTGGAGAGATGAATATCTTGCCGATTTTCGTATTATTTTTAATTATACGTATGACCTCACTTTCATTTTTCTTGTCAATTATTATCTGAATGAAAAACTTGTTACTAAATTCAGACGTAAACATTTCAATTCCTTTTGCCGCATGAATTTTTGGATTTATGTTTTTTCCACGACCTCTTACCTTTATATTATTATCCCTCCAACATGAATTTTTTTTCAACACCTCATTAATTGCTTTGATATCTCCCTATCCAATTATGGATTATATTTTAATCATATAGCAAAAATATCGACATAGACCTAAATAACAAATGAAAAAATAAATTCTAAATTACTTGTTCGTCTTTTCTTTCAGTTGGTATATCAAATGCTTCAACAATTGAAGTAATGAATATTTTTCCTAATTTTGCTTTTGAGCGAACAATTTCTATTACTTGATCTTTTTTGTCCTCTTGGACTATTACTTCCACGATGAATCTTTCTCCAAATTCTGGTGTGAAAATCTCAGTTCCTTTGGATGCGTGAATTTGTGGACTAGCGGTTTTTCCTCTACCCCATCCTTTATACGCAGTAATTCCGCCCACCGATAGTTTTTTCAGTGCATCACTGATGGGTCTTACATCATTTTCTGGTAAGATAATCTCAATTTTTATCAATGTAATAAGAAAATTCTACTGCATATTAAAAAATCTTGTGTAAGATTCTGGTTACATATAGAGAGATTAAAAAACGGCTGCATAGAAACCATCCAATTTTATCCAGATTGTAGATCCTAGTTAACAGTCAGATCCATTTTGTAGGGTGCCATTTGGCACCCTATGAAAAACAAGTACCAACGCATGATTGCACTCA
>JBOGQT010000133.1:0-10798 GCA_050749105.1 Nitrosotalea sp.
CCAAAGAAGTTTTACAAGAAAAGGGGTTTCGGCTACGCCGACCTACTTTTAGGAGATTCCAAAAGTAGACAAAAAGGGGTTTCAAAAAAATGGGAGAATAACTTTAACTCAAATGTTATCTTACAAAAGTAAATGGATTATGATGAAATCCGACTTTCTATTTTACGACAATTTTATAGTGCAATGTATGACGGTGAACACTCTGTAAATGTTAGGAATAATCCAGAATTGAAAGATGTTCCTGAACCTGTCGTAACTGCAAATTTAGTATATTTGTATGACAAGGGATTGATTAATGGAGAAAAGCGTTATGCGGATAACGGGCGGGTTGTTGTCTTTTCTGCTGACATTACTGCAAGAGGAATGGATATTGTTGAAATGATTGTTAAGCAATCACTTGATAGACTGGAACCGCCAGTAATTGCTAAAATCAATGAAGAAACTACTACTCCTAAGAAGCTGGAAAAACTTAATGAAATATGTAAGCAATATTCGGCAGTATTTGATGTTGTGATTAAGGTAGTTGGAATGATATTTTCAAATCTGAGATAATTGTTCAGTGGTTTAATTTAGTGCGTAACATTGTTATCAATTTCTGCGCTTCAACTAAATGGTCTTGTAGATTATCACGAATTGATGCTTTGATATAAAGAGAGTCTGCAAACGTGTGCAGAGATGATTTTTCTTCGGCAGATAGCCGCTAATCTGTAATCTGTTATACATCAAGTTAGATAATTTTAAAAGTTCTCCCATGTTGACTGGTCTATCATTTGGTATGGTAAGTTGTTTCTCAATTTCTGTTTTCATATCAATCAGAAGTTCAATTACCCCTTCTGGACTAACAGACATGCCCAAGTTTGCTTAACAAAGTAGAAAAGGTTTGCTTAACATACTGAAAATGGTCGGACGGTCTTTCAGGTCTTACGCTTTGTTTTGAGAAACTTCGCTAATTGACGAAAGTCCGTAATTTTGGGAATAAGAGAATCATCAAGACAAGTGGAAGGGTAGAGTAGGGCGTTTTATGGTGGTTTTTACTGTATTGAACGTTTAATTTCTCCAGACTTGTGCTAATAAAACGCAGGAGTCGCCGAGCCTGGCCAAAGAAGGCATGGCCTTTGGATGCGCGGGACTTAAGATCATAAAAATGGGTGATCCCGTCTCTTAGGGGTTCGTGGGTTCAAATCCCACCTCCTGCACTCTATCTTTGGTGCTTTATTCCTCTAGCATTTAGAACTTCGTATACTTCGGAAAGTGAAAATACAAATCCAACATGGACACAATTTTTCTCTTCGCATAACAAACAATAAAGTTCGCCATTCTGAACTGCAACCTCTGCAATTCTATTTTTGATATTGTCTTTTATCACCACTCGGTTATCATCAGCTGATATTTTTTCTAACTTGGGGGCATATCTTGCAAAGGTTTCATCCTTTTGCATCAGATCTTCCATCATGAAAGTTATGTATCCAGCAAAGCTGTTGATACCTTTCATTGCAAGGTCGTGTCTGTTCTTCTTGTATATGTCGTGGAATCTATTGTAGACTTCTTCTGAAACTGTTATTGACTTGAAACCTGCTTTTGGCAAATTATGTACCTATACCGTACTTTAAAGTACTGATATTTAACGTTTCTGAACATAAACAATGTGACTTGGGGTTAGCTTGTAGCTAATCGGTTGTAACTTGGAGAAACAAATATCAACATTGTATAAGACTACATTGGGTTTGGGCTCAGATATGATTGATTCACGCATAATTTGTTTCAAAATCTATTCGTGTTAATTTGAGATATCTTGCAAAAAATTGGTTTAATGAAAAAAAGAGTTCATGATCAAACTTTTAAGTATTTGGTATCAGTGATGAGTGTTTTTTATTTACTTTTTTTTGTGTTTATGTTATCAATAGTGTGCTTGCAATTTACGCATGCTGCATGGCGACACTTGGACCACCAGACCATACCAAAGTACCTGTCAGTAGGAATCTTGATTTCAGATTCCTACTGATTTTTAGTAATTCTATATAGCGGAGAGCCAAGATTAGAAACTAGTGACACGAGGATACAATACAGAAGAAATAAGAGAGAAACTAATTGATGCTCTGAGCCATTCCAAAATCGGTCTTACCGGCATGGAGATTGCAGAAAAACTTCGTGTAAGCCGAGTAACAATGGCAAAATACCTCCAAGTTTTTGCAGCAGAGAGCCTAATAAAACAAAAAAACATTGGCAGTGTAAACCTCTGGTTTATTGAAAAAGGGGTAGATCAACTAAGTTTTCCTGCAGATCTCTTTCAGGTAAAGAATAGATATCTGGAATATGTGTTATCTACAGCAAGTCACGAAGCCAACAATCTCATAAGAAACTCATTGTACTCAGGTGCAAATCCGTCTAAACTGGTAAATGAGGTTATTGTATCTGCAATAGATGCTGTTGAAAATTCCTATAAGGATGGAAAGATAGGAAAATCTGAAAAAAATTTTCTTGACGAAATAATCTCTTCCTCATTATATCTGATCAAATTATCTGAGAAAGAGACGAATCCAAAAAAGAATGTGGTCATTCTTTCAACCGACTACCAAAACTCTCTTCTTGCGCAGGCTGCCTCATCGGCGTTTCAGACTGATGACTGGTGCGTATCGCTTTTGGGAGATATGTCTTCTGCAATAGATGTGTTGTTTGATATTGACTTGCAGAGATTCCTCAACAAAGTGTGGTCTAAAAGAGAAGGAATAATGATTGTTGTTGTATTTTCATCCACAGAAGGCACAATCAAATTCTTTTCTCAAGCAGTTGATGCAAGTAAAGGAAAATTTGGCAAGAACCTGTATCTTGCATTATGTAGTAAAATTACAAAGAAACCAAGGATTGCCGCAGATTTTATCTCAGGTGATATAGAAGCATTATTGCAATGGTCTCAGACCGTTTTTGAAAGTTCTCAAAATTAATGAGATAATATTTTTAGTACTTTAAATGGAATCTCTGAAATATCTACTCCCTTTTCAGTTGACAATAATAGAACACTGTCTTTTAGAGGAAAACTCATGATGATTACTTTTTCTCTATATGACATGGCAAATTGCACTGGTCCAAGTACCTTGTCAAACTCGCGTCTCATTTTTGCCCGGAGAACTAATTCCATGTATAGCATCTCGTCATCTCTGGAATCCTCATGAGATTTGAGCCCACTCCTCATGCCGCCTCCAATCAGTCTTCCTTTTTCATTTATCAGACCAACAAATCTTATTTTGGTATCCAACTCCATTACTTTCTTACATATTCTTTCATAATCCATGGTTTGTCATCCTATTGTCAAGATGATATGTAGACGGATTGATTCTTGGCAACAAGGATGATAATGTGTACAACTATTTATCGAGATCTCTTATCTGCATCTGCTCAAAGTCAAAAACAAAAGTGGGCCGAATGGGATTCGAACCCACGACCTTTCGATATCTGCATAATTTTATCAGTCGAACGCTCCAGCCAAGCTGAGCTATCGGCCCAAGAAATTTTCCGATTCAACTGCCATTTAAGTCTGCTGGCTTTTCCACTTGATGGAGCAACCCATGGATGGGTCAAAGTCCTTCTCTAGTTTTTTCCCAGCAAGTAATTTTTCTATATTGGCAATCATTGTCTTGTCGGTAGGGGTGTCTTCTGGCCTCATCGCATTATCTATTCTGCCGTGGAAAACAAGGCTTCTGTTATTGTCAAAGAGGAACGGATCAGGAGTACATACAGCTCCGTATTTCTTAGCCACTTCCTGGGTCTCGTCCACAAGATATGTGAATTTTATACCTTTTTCCATTGCAAACTTTTTCATGTTCTCAAAACTGTCATCAGGATAATTTGTTGGGTCGTTACTGTTTATCCCTATCATTGCCAAATTGCCCTCGAATTTTTCATAAATCTCATTCATGGCAGTAACTTTGGCCTGTACATATGGGCAGTGGTTGCACATGAAAACAACTAGCAATACTGGATTATCCTTGAATTCTGGCAAAGAGTGCTTCTTGTCGTCGATTCCAAGTAGATTAAATTCAGGAGCTTTATCGCCAGTTTTTAAAACAACTTCAGATTTGAGTAAGACCATAATAATTTTGATGAACAATATCAATAAAATCTTTACCCATTCAAAAGGAACAATTAAAATCTACACGCTTTTCAATCCATGTAAACGGGCTGGTAGTTCAGCGGTAGAATACCCGCCTTGCACGCGGGGGGTCTGGGGTTCAAATCCCCACCAGTCCACTCTATCTGTGGTTAAGACTTGTGTGATAATCTGGCCTTTACTCCAAGTCAGATGTGTTTCAATAAGATCCATTAAATCAAAACTAGAACAAATGATATCATGTCATTGAAATGTAAAGAATGCGGGCTAGTTTTCTATTCAACAGAAGGTTTGGAAGTTCATATTCTACGAAGACATACAAAACCAATTCCCAAAGGACTGGATCACATTACTTAGTTCATCAACCAGATGCAGGCCTGTAAGAATCTGAAGTCTTATGGTTACTTAATCTCATTAAATCAAATATAAGATAAAACACTTTGTTTTTATGTCCTGCTATCCTATCTATTTTATTGAGTGCCGAAGAGATGCTACGCTTAGTAATGAAGTCGGATGATCGTATACGATATGCTACAGTCTGTGACATGGAGGGACAAGTACTTGGAACAGAAATTCGAGAAGGTCTCAAACCCCTGCTTAATGATGACGAACATAAGGAGGCACTAATGTATGCGGTCAATTCAATGAGGGTGCGTGAGAAGTTGAGTGCAAAGTTAGGGAAAAACCATTATGTGTTAGCGGTATATGACAATCTCTGTAGATTAACAATGCCTATTGGAAATAAATACATGATCTTAATAACATGGGGACCTGAAGGCACACTAGACATATTCAAAAATATTCAAAATGCGTTCAAGTAAACTTGATTTTTGTGTATCTTATCTTCCTACAATCAATCCTAAGATAATTGCAACTTCCTTCAATATTTTTTCAGATAACATTACAACTTTATCAGGATCATGGTTCGATAGGTAAAACACCTGCTGAGCAAAGCTGAAATTTAAGATATTCCAACAGATCGTAAATTACGAATAATTATTACTTAGAAAAATAAAATCTACATAAGAATTACCCGAGTTTGCACTCTGATTTATAAAGTTAATTAGCAGTTTGGTGATGTCAGCTATTGTGAAATCTAAGACAAAAGATAAATCAAAAAATAAAAACCACGACCTTGGAAAAGTTTTTGACAAACACGTCAGGCACGAGTTTGAAGATAAAGACGTCAAAGCTACAATGACCACTATGATAGATGAACCATATGTGCATAATGTGCCAACTCTGACTGGTGGAGTAGGATATGACGGTGTTTATGATTTCTATACGAATCATTTTGTTGGAAAGATGCCCAAAGATACAGAGATCATACCCATCTCTCGCACAGTAGGAAAAGATCAGGTAGTTGACGAACTGATTCTGAAATTTACCCATGATGTACCAATTGATTATATGCTTCCGGGAATTCCACCAACTGGAAGACATGTTGAGATTGCACATGTTGTAGTAATGAAGTTCAAAGGAAACAAGATTGCTCACGAACACATTTACTGGGATCAGGGATCGCTTTTAGCTCAAATAGGATTGCTTGACTCAAAACTATTGCCTGTGGTTGGTCTTAAACAAGCAAGAAAGCTTGTCGAGTTATCAAAGAAATAAAAATTTGGGAAAGTGTCAGGGTTTCACCCAAATCACCTTCTTATTTTACGGCGTGGACTGTGACCTGTTTCTATACTCTATGGGCACAAACATCCACCAGCCCACTCTCTACATGGGTTAACCATCTCACTTTTCGACCCTCGAAATTTTCAAAAAGATCTTGGATTCAGGCCTGTGAGAGTCTGACACAAATCAATTCTAGTTAAAGTTAATGACCATAGTATCACAAATGGTCAAAGGATTGCCATAATGTACATCATTCCATTGGAGTCCTATGGTCTGCAACACAATTTACTTGATATGATAAATTGTTTACTCTAGATCTCAAAAATAGACTTTGTAACATTCAGACTTGAATCTTACAGGACATACGCCCACAGTGGTAACGAGTCTGTTCAGAATATTTACTAACGCAGCAAGCCATCGGGACGGCTACCAAGTCCCTTCCCAATTTTATTCCTATTTGCCGAAATATGTAATGATAAAAAAGGTCAACTAGAATTTCACGATCAAAGAGTGCATACGAACATACATCCTCTCAATCTCATATAGGATTGCGAAGAAATGATAATATGATTATTGATCCAGTGAGTTTTATCAAATGTTTCATAACAGGCGCAAAATGAAATCCTTATGAAACATTTACAGACTTTAATGATTTTCGTACAACCGTTGAACCATGAAGTTCAAATTTGCTCGATCCCATATTGATTGAGGGGTAAAGACAGCAGAGGCTCATTTGACCTTTTTTTGGACTAGATTTTGCAAATAAAAAACAATTAGGCAAATTCATCCTTCAAAAATTCAAGTGAATTCCTAAATACCTTATCTAAGAATCAACCCCATGTCAAAGATTGTGAGAATAATTTTAATGACTATGCTTGTAATTATAATTTCTCTTGGCCTTTCATCTTCGTTTGACCTAAATCATAATGCCAAAGCATCTGAATGGCACGAAGGTGAACTAAGCATTAATGACGTAAAACCATGGTACAACATGCACATAGAGAATGATCATGTAACAATGAATCTTGTTATTAACAATCACACAAACAAAACTCATACGTTTTGGCTCCTAGAAAGAATTGGTTCGCTTAGTAGTCCTGATATTGTGAAGTCACTCCCCAATTCAACACTGTCTGATGATAAAATGGTTGGTCCTAATGATACTGGCATTCTAACTTTTTCACAACAGCTTCCTGTTGGCTCTTGGTATCTGGCTATACAAATGGAGGTGGATTCACCAAACGGAAGTCAAGTAGATGATAAGACACAGTTTTTTGTTGTCCAACCATTTCAAGATCTTTTGCTATCTTATGGAGCAATCATTTCTGCAGTTATTGGGGGAGCTACTGTTACAGGTCTATTTGTAACAAAATATTCTGCAGATAAACAAACTAGTGAGATGAAAAAACAGACACATCTCAATGAGGTTAAATTTAGTCTATTGAACAGGCCGTGGATAGGCTCACATGAAAATCTCAAATTTGAAGATTCTCAGTTAGTGTTATCATATGCAAATTATGGGCAATTACCAACTACTAATACTAAGGCGCAATTTCTGATATCAGGTACTAAAATAACTAGAATGCATTTACACTTATCTGGAGTCATACAAACACTTGAACTTGGCACCCTTATGCCAACCATGAAACAGAATCTAGTTATGCTCACTACCAATGAACAACATCAACAAGCTATTTCAGGAGGAGAATTCTATGTAGGGATAAGAATTTTGTATTCTTACATAGGCGGAATGCATGGAGAATATGGAGTAATTTATTATTATAATCCTGCTGGCAATTTATTTTTAATCAGCGAAGAGTGGACTGACCTAAATGACAGACATTCAATACCAGAAAGCGGTGGTATTGAAAATGATCAACATATAGGTACCATGGAATCTAAGAAAGAAAAACCAAGTACATTAAACAGAGTAATAACCGAAGATATACTAATTTTAGACGACAATGGGGACAGAGTACTTAACCCTCACGTTAACCAAAGAGTCAGAATAGGATCAACTATAAGGAATAATCAAGACACCATACAACCATTTGCCTATATAGTACAAATTCAAAATAGCGTAGGTGTAACTGAACGTCTTAATTCAGTTACCAGTGTGATTTTACCATGGCAGTCTTTGCAACCATTAGTACCGTGGATTCCAAAGAGTTTAGGAGATCACACGATTCAAATTTTTGTTTGGGAATCATTGGCACATCCTCGTCCTTTAGCTCCTGCTTTGTCTGTCACATTGACCGTGATCTCTGAAGAGTAGTGTTGTCGTGTCGCTTGACTATAGAAGTAATAATGAAAGTATGAATCACGGTAAGAATTATGGTGAGTTAGTATTGTCATAATAACCAAATTGTTATATTCAAATTAAGCCAAAATAAAATAATGCATAAACTAATTCTTATTGAGATAATTTTTACAATAGGTATTGCGGCGTTTTTTGTATCTAGTGAACATTTTATTGATTCATCCAAACCAGAATCTCTTTATAATTATGCAGTTTCTGCTTCATCGATACTATGGATGGTGAGCTTACCTCTCGTAATAGGAAAATTCGTACTTCTGAAGAAGCGCCTATCTGAAATGTCAGAACATAGAGCCCCAATTCGATCTGCTCACTACAGAACAAAAGTGATTGTAAGTGCAGTTCAATCAATTGTTTCCATGTTTACATATTCAGTATCAGCATTTGCAATGGTAATGAGTTTATTTGTTGCCTTTGGTGTGAACTCTGAACCCTTCCAGCACTCACTATACATGGATCATGTTGCAACATATGCAATTTTTCCAATTCTTGATGTGGCATATTTAGTTTCAAATTTGATTCAAAAAAAATAGAGGGGTTTTGTAGCCGCCCCTATGGCTTACTGCCATTGCGATGTTGTAGATGTGTCTCAAACGCAAGAGATGCTCGGAAGGGACTAGACCCTGCTGATTTCCTGCCCCGCAAGACATAGCACTATCCATGCCCGTGTCAGGGCAACAGATTTTCGTCTGTCAAGTTAAAATATTTTATTATAAATGAAAAATACTTTCCAAGGATCATTTGACCTTTTTTTGGGCTTGTTTCAAAATTTCCTTCATTATACGATAACAATTCTTTATTATTCACAAGTAAACATACTATTGTCATTGGATCCAGAAGCAGAAATGAAAGAATTGGTTGTTGAGGCATTACACAAATCCATTGACTTGACAAAATCTGACATGAACATAACCGAGCCAATAAAAAGAGAAATAATGAGGGTAACAGGCATAACGGAAAAAGGATTCCAAGAGCAATTGGTAGAACATATCAAAGCGGTAGACAAAATACGCGAGTCAATAGAGCAAGGAGAAAAAAGCATTGATTCTGCTTTTAAAATTGCAGCTACTGGAACAGGGATTTTACTTTATTTACAAAGTGTAATGCATTCTCTTAGAATAGCTAAACAGAAAGGAGAAGACCTTAAAGATTCCAAAAGGAGAATCACAGTTCTCAATAAAACCCGTTTACGCTATGTGGGAGGATCTGAAGATGACCAGATTTCACTGGCTGTTAAAGAAGCCATAAAATAGAATTGAAACTCAAATGCAATTTAAGAGGACGAGATAGCGCTATCATCATAAATGAAAAATGTTGCATAGTTTTTCTTGTCTAATACATTTCTTCCAATAGTTGCCCATCTTGTGATTTTTTGTTCATCTTTTCTAGATTTATATTTATTAACTGCATATTTGTAAAAATTTTTCATTCCAAAGGAGGTAAAATATGAAAAGCCAATATCAAATGGTTTTTCAAGTGCTCTTGTGAATCCATTTGGAATGTTGTTTTTATTAGTTTGTTTAAAAATTCTTGTTAATTTTTTGTCTATTGATTTTTTATAATGGAGTGGAAAATCTAATAACAAACTGGTAATTTTTGTAAATCCTTTTTGACGATATCCTTGCATATTCAACAATAATTCTTCTAGTTTTTTTGGAACAGCTAATCGTGGTTTTTTCTCACCAAAAACATAATGTTTTTCAATTGAATCCATATAATCAGGAAGGAGGGATATTCCCCCTAAATTTTCTGAATCAGTAAGAACTCTCGGATGAAAGGTTCCGTAGATAAGATAATATCCCAAAAGACCCAATTCAATAGATGATTCAAAGATATTCTGATCTTGCGCAATCATTCTTTGTTCTAAATAATGTATAAAATATATCGGTTGATCTAGTAAATCTGTGACCACATCAAGATCATACAAATATACCGACCACGGATATTCATTTTCTTTAAAAAAATTAAACGCGTCAAGATTCTTTAGACTTGTAGCAAAACTACCTAAATGCTCCAATGTTACATCTATGAAGAAAAATTCGTAATCATTTTTAGAAGAATCAATCTCAGTTAATATTTTATCTTTTGATTTATTCCAGAATTTAACTTTAGGTTGAGATTTTATGTAATCTCGAGCGCCGGTGGCTTGTAACAAGGCTTTTTTAACCAAATCCATCAAACGAATCTGAAACTTTCCCACTCCTTCTTTTTTAGCTGATAATGGAAGATCTCCTGATTTAGATTCTACAATGAATATTTTATTATCGTATACTACTAGCAAATCGACTTCCATCATATTCTTTCCAATCCAATAACATGCGTTTTGAAATAGACATTTTTCTGGAAATACTCTAGAGAAAAATGTGTAAGACTTGTTTTCTAGATATTTTGCTCTTAATTCAGTAAATTGGTTCCATATGCCAGAATGAGATTGTTTTTCTTCTTCTAGAAGAAATTCTAAAAGTAAATCTAGTTTGTCGTGTAAAAAATCAGGTTTTGGAATAAAGAACGTATCATCATCTAATTTGATGATTGGTTTGTAAAAAATTATGTTATCTGATAATGGATCCTCAAATTCTTTAAATTGATCTCCAAATGAGCAACTGAAAGTATTTAGATATTTTCTAAAAACGGCTGCATAGAAACCATCCAATTTTATCCAGATTGTAGATCCTAGTTAACAGTCAGATCCATTTTGTAGGGTGCCATTTGGCACCCTATGAAAAACAAGTACCAACGCATGATTGCACTCA
>JBOGQT010000134.1:0-2754 GCA_050749105.1 Nitrosotalea sp.
AAGGTAGCAGCAAGCTCGTTCCAGCTCTGTCCAATGGGTACCGTAGAGTTGACCGTATTCCATTTTATTCCGTCAAAGACTGAAAACTGTGCTGTCTTGTATGGCGGAATCTCGTTGTTAATTGACATGGTAAACTCGTTCTCCTTGCTTAATACTGTAAAGACTGGAGCCCCTTGGGTATAGTCTGGCTTTACCCACGCAGATATTGTAAGGTCTTTGAGCTCTTTTGTGGCAGAGCCGTTTGCAGTTAGAAATCCGTTTCCTTGCAGTTGTAGTGCAGTGTTATTTTTGGTATTATCCAGTTCTATTGCGCCTATTGTTTTGGTTCCATTATTGTGAGTTCCAAAGTTCCATGACTGGGTGGCATTGGGGATATTGTTTGTCTGTGTGGTGGATATGGTATCAGAGAGTGGGAGTGAGTCTGAAAGTGATTCAGTGGAGCTGTTGGAGGAGTGGATGAGGGATACAGTGTCAGAGAGTGGGAGTGAGTCTGAAAGTGATTCAATGATAGAGCCGTTGGAGGAATGAATGACGGATAGAGTATCAGAGAGTGGGAGTGAGTCTGAAAGTGATTCAGTGGAGCTGTTGGAGGAGAGGTGTGTGGTAGATGCATTATCAGAGAGAGGAAGCGAATCTACAAGTGATTCAGTGGAGCTGTTGGAGGAGAGGTGTGTAGAGTTGTATCTGAAGTAGGGATGTGTAGAATTTGAATTGATAATGTGTAATTGTGTTGAGTTTGAAAAATTGCCAAGGTTAAGATGAGTAGAGTTGGAAAACCCAAAGTTTGGCTGAGTAGAGTTCAGGCCGGTATTGTTGCTAGATTCTGCAAATGCCCGTCCAATGTAATTTCCAGAAATGGAGAACGGTGTTGTAATACCAGATGATACAAGTATTATCATAAAAATAACAGAACAAATTCTATTTTGTCTTGTTACTGTCTTAGGATTTCCTAGATAGACAAGAAAAGCTCCCGAAATTGGCACCAGTATGAGCACTGCAGAATATTTTGCATAATCATTTTCTTGCAAAAGTTTTAGCGTGTTGCCATCTGATGATGATTCTATGCCAAGAAATATTGCGCCAGAGTTTTCCAGGTCTGATGCCATGGTATTGAACATGTCAGAAGTTTTTCCATTTGTTGCAACAAAACTTTTCAAGTCAGGATTTAGCAATATGCTATTTCCAATTGCAGAAGATTTCATATCATATGACTGGCCTGACATCATGTCATATTTTACAAGAGACTTGCCGTTGAATCGAACTCGCTCAGAATTGGTTATCCTGTCCATTGTAGTCACCGAGTTTGAATTTTCTTTTACAGTTATGATGCTGTGCTGATCAGAATTTCCAGACTGGGAATCATCTGAACTGCCTTGTACACTGTTGTATGATTTTCCATTTACAGCTACTGTAACACTTTCAGAAACTTGGACCCTATCCCCTTTGGAGTATGTGTTGGCATCATGTGTCTTGATATTTGACAGGTTGGTATTATCAGGAAAAGAAATGCCAATATTTGCCAATGGTGGAATTGCTAAAAGCACCATTATGACAAGGCCTAGCTTTGCCCATCTTTTCATAAGTACAGTTCATGCTTACAAATCATTAGGGCAGCGGAAAAAGGCGGTAAATACCAATTCCATATTGGAAAATACTATAATGTTGGTGTCCAGAATGGAACGGCCAAAAAATGGACTAAATTGTTATCTGCCAGGTTACCTGGATGGTATCTCCAGGGCTGAGCGTTATGGTAGGTGACAGACTTGCTTCTGCAACTAGTATTGGACCTGCAGGACCTGTTACAACAGCTTTGTTATTTCCACCATACAATCCTAGTCCTGTAATGACAAGTTTTCCGCCGACGTTATTTGAAAACACACTTGTCTGTTGTTCGTTGATGCATGTTCCAGATGACGGGGCTGTACCATTGTTGTTTGGACTGCAACCAGCGAACAGTTGCGTAGCCAACGCGTATGTATTTGTCTGACCAGCGCCGCTGTCTGTTATTCCAGAAGAAGCTCTAAGATCTCCACTGCAAGTAGTCGCACTAACACAAAGTGTTGCAACAACATTATTTGATCCAGATGGATACTGCGCTGGTGCAGAACCAAAGTTAATGACACATTTTGCTGAAGCTGTTCCCGGTGATGTTACTTGCCCGCTTAACACATTGGAGCTTGATACAGAACAGTCTGCAGCAGTTGGTTCATTTGTGTTTGCTGCAGAACCATTGACAAACTGAATCCAGTATGTTGGTGTTGCTGCTACGATAGCTATTGTAGGATCTATTATTGCACCAGTGGCGCTTCCTGCACAAAGACCTGCCTGTATGCAGTAATATGCAGCACCTGCCGTTGTGATTATGTTGTTTGTTACTTGCTTGCTAATTAGATTACCATCTTTATCATGAACCATTACAGTGACAACATCTTTCGGGGTTGGAGAATCTATCAAGCCACCAGTTGCCATGGTGCTTGTTGTTGTAAGTTGATGTCCTGGTACAATGAAATAGCTTGCAAGTCCACCTGCAAGTACAGATGCCACTATTACGATAGCAAGATATCGAATCTTCTCCATATGCCTAATTTTTTGATCGGTTTGAGGGCAATAAACATTATGTTAAAAACAATGAGCTTACAGTGCAAAGAAATTGATGAAAATGTATGCACTTGCACTAATCTGGCCTAGATCACATGTAGTTCATTGGATGCATCGGTATTTGTGGCATAAAGTGAGGCAGGATTGTAATTCCAA
>JBOGQT010000135.1:0-11251 GCA_050749105.1 Nitrosotalea sp.
ATGTTTTGAGATACAGTTTCATTGAGTGTTTGCTGACCTGAAGAGTCTAGAGAGTATTTTTCTTCTTGTATATCATCACCAATTATTGTTGGATTTATCTTGTAAGTATTGTTGATGAATTGCGGAATTTCCAGATTTATTTGTGGAGGATTCTCGCTTGGCAAAATGGTTGAAAACTTTGCCGTCATTGTTATTGGTTCTGAGATGGATCTTCCTCCAAACAATGTGGTATGGATCAGGACAGAGTACACCCCTGTTTGGTTAATAGGTGCATATACCTCTGTTGATGTTGCATCTTTGTTTTTTACTGGATAAAATCCTCCGCCTTCACTAAATGGTGTACTTGGACCCAACCAGTCTCCGCTTGGCCACCCCTGAAACTCTCCCAATATTCCAGCTGGAACATTTGTTTGAATTATCTTTCCTTGAGGATCAACTACAAATACAGATAGATTGGTATCAGGATCTTCCCAAGAAATAATCATAGTAGCTGTGTTTATGGTTTTGTCACTGACATCAAAGTAATATTCTCTCCAATCGCCTGCATTATATCTATTAGACATGTCAAACCCACCTTCCACGTATCCGTTTCCAAAAATAGCATTGCCGGTTGATCCATGTATTACAGTGGGCAGATCTTTTGGCTGTAATTTTTTCAATACAACATATGAGACAGGAACATTAACTGTATGCGATGTATCATTAAATGAGATGAATCCTTGATAGATTCCTGGTTTTTTATCAGATGGGACAACAAGTGTTGCAGATATTGTGATTTTACTGTGAGGTTTTACGTCTACGTTGTTTGAGTTTATCCATATATCACTCCATTGTGTTTTTTTGTAATAGCTTGCGGTGATAGTATAATCAATTGAGGTTGAATTTTTCCTCGTATCTCCTGACCAATATGAGTATCTAGTTGGAACAGGATATACGCCAATTAGAGGTATGTGTGAGAATTTTGAATTTGGATCAGAAACTCTTACCTCTTGAGATGTTCCCCAAGAGCCCCCCCTATTAACAAGTGAGAGTTCTTTGTATGTTGGCGTTGTATCATTGTGACTGTTATTCCAGTCATATAGATAGAGAGACGATATTTTTATGTCATCAGCATAGGTTTTGGCAGAAGAGTTCATAAATTCCGAAAATGGAAATGTAAGATCAAGTATCATCAGTGACGTATCACGTGGAATTGGGTTTGTTTTTTGGAAAAATGATAGTAAGTTTGTATGGTTTGTTATCTGAGCAAGTGGTATATAGTCAGGCCTGTAGACTCCTTGTTTTTTGATTAAAGAGTCTTGTAAGCGCGGTTCTGTAGTTCCGTTATATTGAGAAACTTTTGCCAGATCGAGTTTTTGGGGTTCTACTGTTATTTTGATGTCACTGTCTGTTGGATTATCAATTGTAAAGGTTGCAGTAGTTCTATCCCCAGGATATAGCCTTCCGGCAAACCAAGGGGTCTCTTGAAGCGAGGTATTTCCTAGATTAAATGTCTTTAATCCAAATGCAGAAGAATTCATTGAACTAATAGCAGGTTCTAATATTTTTTTTACATTAGAATATGTTGCATTATTGTAAACTACAAAAGTATTTTCATTTCCTAATACGTAATTGACTGCACTTGTTACATTAACTAGTCCAGATCCTTGAGCAAAAGGATCGTTTCCTAGATCTGTTGCAGTAGACATTAGTATATTTTTTATCAAAAATGGATTGTATGGAATTTCTTTTTCATGCAAAGCCTGCATTACGATTGCAGCTGAGCCAGCTACAAGGGGAGCTGCAAGGCTTGTACCCCCAAATAGAGAATATCCTGTTGAATTTTTGTTGTATTTTGTAACAGAAGTGGGAGTAAAGCTATATTCTCCCACTGCCATTACGTCAGGTTTTGGATCACCTATCAGCGATGGTCCCTTACTTGAGAAACCTGATATGTCACCAGAATAAAGAGTACTATTTCCAAATCTTGGCTGTTCCTTAAATGGACCGTAACCCGCAAAGATGTTATCAGTTGTAGCCCCTACTGTAAGACCAAATGGTGCAGCATCAGGACTTCCTATTGTTCCATATCCTGGTCCAGCGTTACCCGCGCTACTTACAGTCAATACTCCAGGATATTTTGCATCTAGCGAGCCAGGAACATCAAGTGCACTAAGTAAGAGTGATTCTATATCAAGACCAGGCACTGATCCAAGTGCAGGGAAAGTGGAGATTCCCCAGCTGTTAGATATAATGTCAACTCGCGGCGTTCCTGAAAACTTCCAGTTATTTCCATTTTGATCAAATCCTGCCGCCCAAAGCCATCCATATATCGCATCACCAAGCCATAACGCCTTTATTGGAACTATCTTGGCATCAGGAGCAACCCCTCGAATAACATATTTTGTAGAATTTCCATAGATATCATACTGCTGTTTTCCTTGGGATGTTATAGAAGCTGCAGTAGCAGTTCCATGTCCGCCATAATCATACATTACACCAAAAAAATTCCCATGAGTATCAAGAGGTGGAAGCAGTGTGCCGTTTATTGCTCCAATTTGTTTACTGATTTTAGCTGATTTTGCAATTACACCATACAAGTCAAGAACACGCGCGCCTACTGTACCCGCACTATATTCCGGATGCCCATCATGATTTTTGTCATATACTAGGAATTCATGTCCGTTTCCTAATGTAATAGGAGTTTGTGTGGTAAAATCAAAATCATATTGCGAATATAGTGGATTAGTGATTTTTAGAAAATCCCTGTACGAGTCTGACATGTCGGGAATGATGGTATCATATACACCTGCTGTCTTTGAATCAACCACAAGAACTGGAACTAGCTGCAGTATGGGAAATTGACCTTGTGAGACACTCTCATATATCATTCCAAAATGGTACATTCCACTTTTTGATACAATAAAATGCCTCGAGTCAGTACCTATTTTGTAATCATTAGAGACTGTCCCATTTATTACTGGCGTACCTCCCTTTGGATATTGGGAATTATATACCTGAACGTAGGTTCCTCTTCCTTCTCTACTTAGATCAAGAAAGACACCATTTGAATTTACATATACAGAAGAAGTGACATTTTTTGGAATTGGATTTGTATAGTTTTGAATGACGCCGTTATTACCAATTTGCGCTATGAATGTTGCATTGGTTAACACAAGTCCCTGACCATCTGCATCAATCATTATAGGAACATTGTTTTCATCGCGAGCAAGAGAGCTTGTCACATCAGGATTTGAAAAGTCTGTCCCCGTGTCAACTATTCCTATCTTAATACCATCTCCAGTGTAATTATATTGTTGAATCACTTTATAGGAACCAAGTATGTCGTCAATCCTAGATATATCACTGGGTGCATTAGAATTGGTTTGCATGGAATCAAATTCTAGCGGAAGATCCTCAATTACATTGTAACCATCAAGTTTTAGACTTGAGATTTCATTTTGATTGAATATTCCCACTGCAAAGGAACCGTGATCTGAATTCAATCCATAGATCATATTATCAGCTCTTTGAGTTATCTCCGAGATTGGTCCTGAGCCAAAAACAATGTATCTTTTTATAGAATTTTCATATGAGACAGGCTGGAAAGTTATTAGGCCTGACGTTTGTTGTGTTATTGAAATTTGTGTTTGTCTTGGAATATCTACATCGTAATATGCACTGACTGGCTTTGGGATTATTGATATCAAAAGAAGAGATATCAAAAAAAATGCAATTTTTGACATGGCAAGCGATTTGTTATTTACCATGATTGTTATCTTCGCCTAGCAAGAATAGTTATTTGTAATGCAATAATTATGGCAATCAAAGCAACAACTGGCAGAAATAATGAATTGAATTGCCCTGAAGCCGCCTCAATGTTTTGTACGGATTCTGACATCGAGGTTACACTCTTGTTCATGTTTGCATTTGCCTGGGATATCGAATTCTGACTTGAATTTAGTACATAACCAAAGTTTTGAACTTCTGTCTTCATCTTGTCAAGTTCATTTGATGTTGTTTCTAGTGCGGAGTTTAATTGTATGAGCTGGTTTGAGATTCCCGCTATGCTTTGTTTTTGCACCAATGTGGCAAATGACCCGTTGCCTTCAGTACCCTGACTGTACGCAACTATAACAAAAATATAGGTGCCTTCTTGCTTGGGCACAAAGTCTACATAATAAAGTCCTGTGTTTATCATAGTAAAATTGGTGAGAAGGACTGTGTTGCCGTCTGGTTGGCGAATATATGAGTTGGCAAGGAGTTTGGAAGGATCGCCGGGAACCAACAAGCCGTCACTTGTTACCTGGACAAAAACTCGAAGTGTTTGGTTAACAGTTGCAGTTTGTGGTGCATAAACCGACACCAACATGTTTCTTTTCTGGGTGATAGAAACTGATGTTGAAGACAATGCAAACGTTATGTCAACTTTTTGTGAGAATCCATTTTCTTTTGGAAGAATTCCTTCTACAGAATACGTGCCATACGGATAGTTTGTCGTTGCGTTGGGCCATTTTATCAATATCTGATTAAAATTTCCTTGATTATCAGATGCAATTTGATTAAACTGTTTAATGGTACCATCAGGAGCAAATAATCTAAGAATTACAGTCTCATTTGCCAAGTCAGTCTGTCCATATACAAGAAGCGGTTGACCTTCAGAATACACTTGAGAATCAGTATACAATTGTAATGGTGTTGAAACAGCATTAGCTTGAGACAGAACTCCGTTCACGATAACAAAGAGCATTAGACTTGTTATCAATAATTTCAATCTATTCGTGATGATTCATACCCATAGATATTGGTTCTGTTAAAAAGAATCATGTCAATTAGTTAAAACGCCTTAAGAATAATTCAACGCAAAAAATAATTCCATTTTCTTTATTCCTGAATATAGCGTTCTGGACACATGGAATTAATTGAAACTATAGAAAGATTAGATTGTTCTTTTTTGAATATGGTTAAAGACGCGTTTCTAATTATCAATTCGTATAAAGATTCAGGTTTTAATTGCATGACAGTAGAAAGCATAGACTTGATTGGATCCATGTGTGTCACAAACAGGATATCTTTGTCATTGTATTTTTCAGAGCAGTGTTCAACCAAATCGATGACTCTTTTTTTAATGCTAGCAAATGTTTCGATCCCATTTTTCTCTATGATTGTATGTCCTTCATAAAACTTGAGAAAAATATTTCCATGTTTTGTAAACATTTCATCAAAAGGCATTCCTGACAAAAGCCCCATGTCAATTTCTGTTAGTCTTTCATCTATGTTATATCCTAGCTCCAATTTTTTTGCTACTATACTGGCGGTTTGCTCTGCTCGTTCTACTGGACTTGAATATATAGCAGAAATGTTAAAGGGTTTAAGAAAATCAGCTATCTTTTCGGCTTGGTTAATACCTAGATCTGTGAGTGGATATCCTGTTGTACGTCCTGCAAGAATGCGTTCTACATTATTTTTGGCTTGTCCATGGCGTAAAAAAAGAAACAATGTCTATTCTGAGACAAATTGTTGAATAAAGATAATAATAAGATTATCAGAACATCATAATATCGTGAAGATTGGAATAATAGGTGGCACAGGCGGAATGGGGAAGGGATTTGCTTTACGCTGGTGCGTTGATCACGATATTCTAATAGGTTCAAGAGATACAATCAGAGCAGAAGAAGCAGCCCGTGAGTATTCTACAAGTGCAGATAAAGAATATGGTTCTTCAAAGGGTAAGATAGTTGGGACAGACAATCTTTCTGTTGCAAAAGACAGTGATGTGTTGGTACTTTCCATTCCATATGAAAATATAGATGCAATATGCTCTCAACTTCTCCCAAATGTTAAGGATGATTGTATTGTTGTATCGCCCATAGTTCCTCTCACTAAAACTGATGCAGGTTTTGAATTAATTTCATTTAGGGAGGGAAAACCCGCTGCTTTTGAATTGGTGCACAAATACATGAAAAATAAATCTAATCTGGTCTCTGCATTTCATACTATCTCAGAGAAGAAGCTCATTGATACAAAACTTGTCTTGGATTCTGACATATTCGTGTGTGGAGATACTGAAAATGCGATAAATGTTGTCAATGGTTTGATCAAAGAAATTAAAAACCTAAGACCTATTTTGCTGGGACCTGGCTCCCTGTCATATCTTGCTGAAACTGCAACTCCTATTCTTATTAATGCCATGATAAAGAACAAAATGAAAAATCCTGGCATAAAGATAATTTAATCAGTGTTTACAAGAGTAAAAGATGGGACCTAGTCCAAGAAAGAATTGGTTTACTGCCATGGGCATATTATTCATAGTTGTAGCGGTAATTCCCATTGTTAGGGATTTGTTAATTTTTGGGCCTGATTTTGTATCAGATTTTTTCACATCTCAGGAACTCACAAGTGAGAAAGTATCAACTGCCATGTTTGGAATTGGTGGATTTCTAATCATACTTGGCTTTAGAGGCGTAAATTATGAATAGGCAAGAGTTCATAAGAGTACAAAAAATTTTGAGAATTGCTACAATTGATAGTAGTGGCAGCCCACATATTGTTCCTGTTTGGTACAATTATACCAATACTAGGTTCTACATTGGTACCAATACCAGAACAACAAAGGCAAGAAATGTTAAACATAATCCAAAAGTTTCATTTTGTATAGACATAGGAATCAATTCTCCAGAGATTTTCGGGGTGATGGGAATTGGAAAAGCTAGATTAATTTTAGAAGACAAACGTGTAAAATCTCTTGCCAAAAAAATCCTTTTGAGATACTTCAAAAGCTTGAAAAATAAATCGGCACAACATCTCTTGAGTGATACAAATTGTATTATTGAAATAACTCCAAAAAAGATGGTTACTTGGAAATTTTAGCCAACAAACTCTTCTATTTTATCAAGTGCATTTTCTAGAACTGGAATTTCAGGAAGAAATACCATCCTAAAATGTCCGCTTCCATATTGAGTTCCAAAACCCGAACCATGTACCGTGAGAATTCCTTTGGATTTGAGAAGTTCCAAGACAAACTCTTTGTCAGAGTCATATCGATTATTTTCAATTTTTGGGAATGCATAGAAGGCACCCTTTGGGTTTGAGCAGCTAAGATTTTTCATTCCGTTTAGTCTCTTAATCGTGTAATCTCTTCTTTTTTTCATCTCTGATACAAATTTTGGTATATAGTTTTGTGGTCCTTTGAGAGATTCTAAAGCAGCGTGTTGAACGGGTAGATTTGTAGCTATTCTGACTCGTGCAAGTTTGGGTACATTTTCTCGCAGAGATTCTAGTTTCTTTGATTGATTTAAAGCGATATAACCAATTCTCCATCCTGACATGAGATGAACTTTGGAAAATCCATTTAGTAGTATTACTGGAGAATCACCGCTAACTTTTCCTATTCCCACAAATTTTTCATCAAATACTATCTGATCGTATATCTCATCACATATAATGTAGAGATCGTGTTCATTGGCAACATCAATCAAATCTTTTAATGATTTTTCACTAAAGACCGCACCTGTAGGATTGTTTGGGCTTATCAAGCATATGGCAACCGTCTTTGGAGAAATCTTTCTTCTAATATCATCTAAATCAGGTGTAGAGTTGTGCAAGTCAACCGAAAATTCAATTGGTTTTCCTCCAAATAATCTCACATAGGAAGCATATGGTGGATAATATGGCCCAGGTATGAGAACCTCATCTCCTGGTTCTACTATTGATGCAGTAATCATCTCAAGCCCTTCTGAGACACCATTTGTCACAAGAATATCATCTTCAGATACACCAAGGCCTTTTTTCTTTTCTTTTCTTGCTATCTCTTCACATAACTCGGGTAATCCTTCTGAAGCAGCATAATAATTTTGACCGTCTTTTACTGCTTTTATTAATGCGTCCTTGACATTTTCTGGTGGTTGAAAGCCATGTTGAAGAGGGTCTCCAATGTTAAGATAGGTAATTTGTTTGCCTTGTCTTTGCAGCTTTCGCGCCTCAAGTGCAATATCTCGAATGGCATATTCAATACCAGTTACTCTTTGTGATATTTTCAATTACCTAGACAGATATTTAGCCCCGATAAATTCTTACTTGATTGGACCCGTTGCATAGCCAGGATAGTGCGGGTGGCTTCGGACCACCAGGTCGAGGGTTCGAATCCCTCCGGGCCCTTAGAAATAAAGGGGATATAGTTAGGACTGAAGATTTTGCACTAGTAAACAAACCAGTTATCGATTATCAACAAAAATGGTTTATCCCTCTTTACGAAAAGGGAAATATGCCATATCTCGTAAAGGTTAAGATCAATTAAGATCTCATTCTAGCCTGTTTGACCAATCATACCAATTATAAATATCATTTTTAGTGAAAAGTAAGTGGTCTGATTTATGACTTCTCCAGAACTTCCAATACTTGCTATTGTCATTATTGCCGCAATGATCTTTAGATTTAGAAAAATAATTTCAGGCGGAAGAGTCAACAGAAACAGGATCATTGGTTCAACCGCGCTATATGTTGGTATTAGTTTTTTTACTGTATTTAGCTCCTTCCAAGCAGGTGTGTCAATAGAATATCTTTTTGTATATTTTGGTCTCTTGGCAGGTTCAGCATATCTTTCATATAGATTTGTAGGAAAAACACTCACACTTTGGAAAACAGACGACGGTTTTATCCATGTAAAAGGTGGGATCTTCCCATACCTAGTTTGGCTAGTGAGTCTTGTGGCTAGATTTGTCTTGGGTTATCTCTTTCTAGGTTCTAACTTTCTAAATGCTTATGGAACTCAAAAAACACTGAGTGCTTCCGCTGTTGAGATTACATTGATTGTGGATCTTATCATGATGATAGGCGTTGGTGTCTTGACAGGAAGAAATATTCAGATTTTATCAAGATTGAAAAATTTTCAAATTAGAAATGAAAAATCATCTACTGATACTTTCAAACAGAATTGAATCTGTTAAATGTGGAGCTACAGAGATAATGCCCACATGGAGAAATACAGTTAGTGTCCATCTAGAATGTCGGACATTATTGTTTTGCATACACTCATGAATGACGCAAATATTGTATTGCATTAAAAAGGTCTTCGTTAGATATCTTTCCCTGCTCGTACCATATGATTACGTTATTGAACCAAGCAGGAAAGTTTGGTTCTTGCAAAGTTGGCTGGATTTGTTGTTGCGTAGGTGTACTTTGTTGTGTTGTCTGCTGTAAAGGCTGAGGTTGCTGTGCAGGGGCAGTTGATGTTATTGTACTAGGCGTAGATACTGTAGATGTAGGTTGTGTTGTAGTTGGTGGAGATGAAGTAGAAGTTGTAGATTGTGTAGATGGTATCGTATTCGGTACAGCTGTAGATGATGTACTTGACGGTGTAGTTTGTTGTGCAGGTGCAACAGATTGCTGTATACTACAACTGTATTGTAGATAATGATAATCCAAGGTGCGTCAGGAGAATGCTTGGCAATTAATTATTTTTAGAAAGTATTATGCCCAAGCCTCAATTATGTTAGAAAATATTCCTGAGATAGTTCAAGTTATTCTTAGAGACCATCTAAGAAAGTTATAGAAAAGTATGACCGAACTCACTCGGTGTCGGCAGGGGGGTTCGTTCTGCGGACCCCAAGAGTCTCGATAAATGTTTCGAAGCGCGTTTACAAGATTCATGACAACAACATATCTGTCATCTCCTGTCTTGACCTCAAGCGGGTTTATCTTTACAGTCCTGCCCCACTGTCTCACAGCATCAAGGCTGATGTAGATTACACGGTCCTTTTTGGATTCTGGAATCATCCGCAATACATCCTGGGCAAGCGAGCCGTGCGGGTCAAGCACAAGAAATCCTTCTTCTCGGTTTATGTTCTGGTTTATCATTATTGTATCGACAGTACTCTTTCCAGAGCCCACCTCGCCAAAAATTCCTGTGTGTATCTGTTCTTCTCTTGGTATGCCAACAGCATTGCCGTTGTCATCAAACCCAAGTACTGTAATAGCAGACCTTCCTGAGCTCATGACTCGAAATAAAGTGTATCTTAAAAAGAAATAGTTGGAATTAGCGTGTTCTGTAATATTCAAACCCTTACAGACTCAATACCGCTAACACAAAAGTGATGATTAATCATGGGTTACTTTGCAACAACATATTTCCAAAGTGCAATTTTGATATTTCTCGCTAGATTTACTTTTCTTACAATCATCAGGAAAACATCCACAGTATGTACATTTTATTCTCATATTTCATCCACCAATCAAAAAAAGTTTAAGGGGAGATTACTGCTCTTCCAGATTTTTCTGCTGCTCTTTTCACTATCAGTGTAACGACTGCTCCAAGTGCAGCACCAAAGGCAATGTGGGCAACTAGCGATCCTGCTAGGATCATTGGAAACAATTTCTTGGTCTGTTCTGTGATCATCTTGTCCATCTGTTCCATCTTCATCTTTTCGTCCATCGCACCGTTGCCTTGCATAGCTCCTCCGGTCATCGTTCCTTGCTGATTCATCTCCGAAGTATTACTCATATGTCCCTGATTCATTGAATTTTCTTGCATTGATGACTGTCCATTCATGGAACCGCTCTGCATGTTTCCCTCCATGTTTCCCATAGGCATCATCTTCATCAAATCTACCATGTGCGGGGGAAGAACTGTCATTGCTATTGGCAAAAAGATAACAACATAGGCGATAAGACCAGTCGCAACTCCTAAACCTATTCCCTTACCAAATCCTCTAATCTGGAGTTTTTTGATTGTAATTACCGCACCAAATATTATGCCTATTGCGATACTTGTCAGAAAGTGTACCGTAATTCCAGGGCCTAACGCATTTTCATAGGATTCACCAGTGATAAGACTCATTATAATAGCAAAACAGTTTGCCCCCATTCCTATCTGTGTCATGACTGCACTCATAATTCCATACATTATCGCGCCACCAGCAATTCCACCAACTATTCCTGCTCCTAATGCAATTTTCTTTGGATATTGAATGGTCTCCATCGTCATAGTTCCACCAATTCGTAATACAGCGATAAATAGATTTATCCAAATCATCGAATTAAAAATTGAACAGTTCAAGGAATTCCTTTTATGTCTACATCACAAAAGTAAATCGTGACAAATTCCGAAAAATCAAAGAACAGATGTAAAGAATGCAATATGGAATTTGAATTGTGCCATCCCGAAATTAGTTCGTCCCTTATTTTGCATGATACACCTCTCCTGACTGCTCATCAATAACTGTTGTTCCTTTCTCTGGCATCTTTCTTGCAAATGCCAGGGCTGGCGTCTCCAGGT
>JBOGQT010000136.1:0-1337 GCA_050749105.1 Nitrosotalea sp.
GCATTTTTTCTAAAAAACCCGATTGCTGGATCTACTGTTATGGTATGTTTTGGTATGCCGGATTTTTTTGCAATTGATATGCTTTGATGTAGCAGAGTTTTTGTCTGTGTTACTTGGTTTCCAGACACTGGTCTTTTGCTAAAGGCACACACTATGACTGATGGGCTGTATTCTTGCAGAACTTGGGTCATCTTATCATCATACTGTAATCCCGTAACGTCATTTAGAATATCCACCCCTAGATCAAAAGCTGTCCTTGCCACGCTTGCCCTACAGGTATCAATTGAGATTGGCAGTTTGGAGACCTTTTGGATTATACGTATTGCTTGTGTAACCCTCTCAATCTCGGTCTTTTCTGGCACGAATGTTTTCAGATATGGTGCGGTAGACATGCCGCCAACATCAATAAAATCTGCACCATCTTCTTCCATCTGTTTTACAATCTTGGCGATCTCTTTTTGTTCTGTGTAAACAGACTTTTTGTAAAAGGATTCTGGACTGGTATTGACTATACCCATTATTCTAACAGGACTAGAGTCTCCTACATGCACCGGACCGAGTTTTTGCATATGATTTATGATTGGCTTGGTCTACATTTAGATTTACATGAGATTACAAGGGTGGGAGCAAAAGTATGATGAGATTCTGCATGAATTTGGTTTTAGTAAAAAAGAGGATACGTGTGCGGCCAAGTTTCTAGACTCGCTTCTTGGAGCCAAGGTTCCTTTGAGCAAGCTGGAGTGTAAGATAAGAGGTAGGACGGTATTTGTTATTGGGGCAGGACCGTCTCTTTCTTCATCCATTACATCAATCAAGAAATTCAAAAAAGCAACAAAGATTGTTGCCGATGGAGCTACTAAAGCTCTAATTGAGAACAACATAAGGCCCGATATTGTTGTAACTGACCTGGATGGAAACTTGGAATATCTCAAAAAAGCTTCCAAGATGAATTCTGTGATGGTTGTACACTCTCATGGAGACAATATTGGTGTACTTCCGATTGTATTGTTGTTTAGAAACTGTATTGGTACAACAGAAGGAAGGCCATTTGGTAAGATACGAAACTTTGGAGGGTTCACGGATGGTGACAGGTGTGTCTTTCTTGCCAAGTACTTTGGGGCAAAAAAAATTGTTTTGTTTGGAATGGACTTTGGGAGAAAAGTTGGTGCATATTCAAAAGAAGGAAGATATAACAAGATGATGAAACTACGTAAGCTTGGAAGGGCAAGACATCTTTTGGAATGGCTTGCGTCAAAAGATGAATGTGAGCTTTATACTACTTCAGAGTCAATAAGAGGATTCCAAAAGATCGGATTTGGAGATCTTCAAGAGTTGGT
>JBOGQT010000137.1:0-2263 GCA_050749105.1 Nitrosotalea sp.
CAAGGCAGCAAATCATCAAGATAATAACAAACGCAATAAGCTATGGAATATTTGTTGAAATAAACACACTCGAAGAGTCAAAGAAAGTTCCAGTCGATGTTTATGGTCTGGGGCATTTTGTGCAAGATAAAACAAGAATTGAAAAATCTGGATTTATGTTCAATCCAATAATTGCAGTATCAATAACATCGGCCTCAAGACTTTTGCTTGCAACCTGTGAAATTTTATTATCAAAAGACAACATGACCCATGCATATTGTGATACTGATTCCATGATGATTCCACCAGAGAAGACAAGAGAGATTCAGGAATTCTTCCAGCCACTAAATCCGTATAATTTTGATTCGGATATTTTCAAAATAGAGCGGAAAAATGTTTTGTTCTATGGGTTATCTTCAAAGCGGTACTGCCTTTATACAATAAAAAATGGTAAAATAACAATCGATGATGACGATTATTCTTCGCACGGACTAGGCCATCTGCTTGATCCTTTTTCAAACAATCCTGACGAAAAAAATGACTGGAACAAGGAGATATGGCATGACATTTTGGATTTACATTATGAAAAAACAAGTCATGAAGAAAAATATTCAAAATATGAAAACAAGTATGCGTTATCACAATTTGTGGCCTCAAATCCAAGGATGCTTGCAAGGCTGTCCAGATTTAACAAAAATGAGAAATATCAAAACCTGATCAAGCCGTTTAATTTCTGCATAGTCGGCTTCTCAAATGTCATAAACCCAAAGACAGGCCAGTTGGTCAAGCCCTTAGCCCCGTTTGTCAAGCCCGCTAGGCATGCTGTTTTTGAGGATTTTGTCGATTATAACGATGATTCTAGGGCAAAACTGCGTGGAAAGGAGTACTGGAAGCCCTTTTGGAGCGTGTTTTTGGAGTACCTGAACCATCCAGAATCCAAGATGGACTGGGATGTCGGAATACTGGAAAGAAAGCATGTCAACGTTATTGGAGTAATCCATATTGGAAAGGAAAGCAACAATCTGGAAGAATCTGAATTGCTTGGTGTTGACTCTGGTAGTTATGAGATGTATGAGGATCTAGAAAATTTGGATTCAAAATTTAGGAAGATTGCAAAGACGGTTTTGAAGTTAAAACCCAAAGATGTGAAGAAGCACGGAATATCAAAGCAGACTTTTTGGAATGTAAAAAAGAAAATCGAAATGGATCAATTAAGCAAAATTTCAAATAAAATTAGGATAAGATTAATCAAATTGTTGTCAAATTGATCTGTCATTAAATCTCAATAGGTTCGCTCTGATTAGCATTTCACTATGTAGCATTAATTGTTAATGATTATGAAGTACTAGAATTGGAGAACATGTTAGGAATTTTATTTCTTAAACTTTAACTGTTCCTAATTTAATCCATTTTATGAGTCAAGATGAGATTCAAAATTTAGAAAATGAGTTAAAACAAAAATTACAAGAATATGGTTCATTAGAATTGATGGCAAATCTTGCTGTAAAAGAAACCTATGATCAATCTTCATTATTTCACAATCCAAGTAATTCCATGGGAGAGAATCCATTTGTAGCATATTCGCTAGGATTGTTTCTGTCAAATAATAATCTCAAGGCGGGCGAACCTCACTCAAATCAATTTAATGAATTTATAGCATTATTGACTAAATATTTTGATGCGTTTAAATTTTCACTTATGCGAATTGATAGTACAGATCCTCAGCCTGAAGATTCCATAAGATTTCTTTCGCAATTACAAAAGATTGGCGATGATCTAAATCCATATATCTTTCCAAATCAAAAAGACGATTTTTTCCAAAAAGTCTTTTTTCCTCTAAACGACTATTTTGTTTCAAAGTATGGTTTCTCAATTGCCAATGCTAAGAATTTTGTAGATATCTTTGCAGATCGGCTTGGCAAACACATGCAGGACAGATACAAATTAGCATATGAAAAATACCACGAAGTAAAAGAACAACTTACAAAACCTGAAGCAGAGCCTCTACTGAAAGAGTATGAGAAGAATAATGTCACTCCAGAGCAAATGCTTCAGTTTTATGCAGAAACTCTTCGTCTTTCAGATTCAAATAGTATTCTTACAATAAAGGTTGATGATTATTGTAAGGAACAAAATATTGAAAATAAAGATGTTTTTAGGGCTGCATAGAAACCATCCATAATAAAAAAGAAATCCTGCACATTCTGTGGCAGTTATAGGCCAGAACACGACACAGCAACTCCTTTGTCATCATCGAGTCGCCATAGGCCATGATCTCAGATCC
>JBOGQT010000138.1:0-1387 GCA_050749105.1 Nitrosotalea sp.
TTTTCATGGTATCACTTTTGACAGTCATATCCATTACAACCATACTTCCGACATCTTTGGCACATGCACAGATTCAAAATGAGACGGTTCAGCAGATGACACAAAATGGCGTAATCATGCAGTTTGATTATTCCCCATCAAGTCCAATAATCAATAATTACACACAACTCTCGTTTAACGTGATAAACACTACAACTGGAGAACCCTTGAAAAATTATATCGCATCAGTTACAGTCGGCAACGTTGTGGGATTTACTGGAGGAAGCGGATACTATAACTTTAGCAAGATAGCGGTACAAAACGGAAACTTTACTGTACGTTACGCATTTCCAAATGACGGATTATTTCCGGTATATTTCCGTGCAGACTATCCAACATCAGCATACGGGCCAGGCGCCCCAATTGCCATCGGAGAGTTCAAGGTTATCGTGCCCGCACCAAGCTTATTTCCAAGTGACTCTACCATGATCTATATCGTAATAGGAATAGCAGCCGTTGGTGTTGGAGTGGCAATAGTTGTCATTCAGAAAAGAAAATCTGGTATCCCTCAATGAATATATTTTGGTAAAAAAATTTCATGGATTCATATCATCAAATTATATCATCAAGTCCATAATTTTCTTGGCTTGTTCTCGTATCTCGTGATTTACTAATACTATAACCAGGCCCTCGTTTGGCTGGCCATACATGATAACGGAATTTTCTGGAGCATGTAATACAGCAGGCAAGACCAGCAGGTCCTCTTCGCCATCCACCAGTATCCTCACATGGCGTAGTCTTAGAGGGGAATCTTCCTCAAGTGCATTTTTTATGACGTTGATGCTCTCATCAGTGATTTGGGCAGCTGGATTGGTACAGCGTATTAGCATATCGACTTGCCCCAGTAGAATATCATCTCGCTTTTGTCTTTTTTCTACAGAGTCAACTATCTGCAATGACGGAACCAGTCCAAACTTTATCATTTTTTCCGTGGTGGCATCTCCAACAGTTATCAGAAAAGCATCCTTTGGTATTGTTTTTAAAATATTCTCTTTTGTTGCCTCTGAATCTTGGAGTAATATTCCCATTGGTTCTTTGAGGCTATCACGCAGGCTTTCGGGTAATCGCACAGGATATCTTGGTTTATTTGCTTTTTATGTAGTTACTTCCTGCATTTCCTCTTCAAGCTGGCTTGCAATTATACTGCACCTTGCGGCAACGTTCTTTGCCACAGTCATAAATGACTGGGCGTGAGGAGAGTCTGGGTCTGTAACAAGTACAGGCCTGCCAGCATCAGAGCCTTCCATGATGCCAGGATTTAGCGGAATTGCACCCAAGAACTGCAGGCCGTATTTTTCACTCATTCTTTTTGCGCCGTCTTTTCCAAAGATGTAGTGTGTTGTATTGC
>JBOGQT010000139.1:0-4188 GCA_050749105.1 Nitrosotalea sp.
GAATGGGTCCACAGGGATTCGAACCCTGGATCTTCGCCGTGTAAGGGCGACGTCATAACCAACTGGACTATGAACCCAAGCAAGCTCCAAGTTAAAATGCATTTAAACTTTGAGAATTACATGGAAAGAAAAATGGAAATTGTTAGCTTGTGTGAATCTATGGTATGACAGATCTAGTTTTCTTTACAAGTCCCATAGGATTGGGGCATGCCACAAGAGATGTTGCAATATCACAATATCTGGACAATGTTCCAAAAAAAATTGTAAGCGGGGCAGGTGCATACAAATTGTTTTCTGGATATGGTCTTGACGCAGATGATCTTTACATCCCTCCTCCATTTAGGATTGAGAATGGTGTGCTTCATAGCCCTCTCAGGTGGCTTTTTAGCTACATTTCTTACTACAACAAGTGCAAGAAAATTTCGGCAAAAGTGATAGAAAAGCAGATGCCTCGCTTGGTAGTAAGCGACGAAGACTATGCGTCGCTTGTGGTTGCGCACAAACATGATATCAAGACAGTTCTTGTCACTGATATTTTGGAGACAAGTTTTACAAAAGGCATAGGTTCCATCATTGAGAAAAAGATGAACCAGTCCATGAAAGAGATCATACAAAAATGTGACCTTGTCATTGTTCCAGAGACTGGCCAAAATCATAACAACATAGTAAGAGTGGGACCAATAGTTCGTGATACAACAGAATCGCGCGACCAGTTGCGAAAAAAATACTCTTTTGACAAGAAGACAATTGTTGTAAGCATAGGTGGTACTGATCTTGGAAAATTTTTAATTGAAAAAACTGTTGAATCTTTCAAAAAGGCTAATCTTGATGCAGAGCTTGTTCTAGTTTCCGGACCTTCGCTTCAGATGTCAGATATACCATACAGAAACTTTGGCTTTGCAAGTAACTTGCATGAAATCATATTTGCAGCAGATCTGATAATATCTCTGGCTGGAAAATCCACCATAGATGAATCAAGGCATTATGGGACGCCTGGAATTTTCATTCCGATAAAGGGGCATTTTGAGCAGGAAGAAAATGCAAAAGAGATTGGATATTCTTTTGAAGACATTTTCAGGTTAAAAGAACTCATCTTGCAAAAAATAGATGAGAAAAGAAATCCTTGTCCTTTTCAGGGTGCAAGCAAAGCTGCAGAATTGATAAGAAAATTTTTGTAGCTAGTTATTTTGTTGAAAATCAATGCAACCTGTTATTTCTTTGCATAACTCTTCGTTGTGAACCAAGCCCACTTCTGGTAGATACTGGAGTATGTGAAACGTGTTCTTGTCTTTGAAGAGTTCCCCTTTTTCTATGCTCACATGGAACACCCAATCTTATACATGAAAGACAATTATTGATTTTTTACTTTTAAGGCATGCGCACAAATCATACCAATTTATCATGAGGGTGGTACCATGGGGTTGTCTTGTGAAATCATACCATCTCATGAAGTCATCTCATGATTTGTCTCATGTGTATGTGTATACCACTCAAACTTTATAGAAGGTGCAGTAAGATGTAATCAAGTTTTGCAGAATCTTATTGTAGTAAAGTTTGGAGGAAGCGCGGTAGGAATAGATGGAGTACTCATACCGACAATCATCAAGAGAATCAATGAATTGAAAAAAGATTCTAAGGTAATTGCTGTTTTTTCTGCACCCCTTACAACACACAATGGCAAACAAAGATCACTGACAGACATTGCCCTTGAGGTTGGCCAGAGGGCAGAAAATGGCCAGAGCATAGATGTCGAAGAGATGCGCAAACCATACATGAAGATACTTTCTCTTGTGGACAAGACACTTCAAGACGAGTGCAAAAAAACAATAGAAATATTTTTGGAAAAAGCGTCAGATTCACTCAAAGAGGCCCTACAGAAGAGGGAATTTACAAATGAAACAAGGGCAAGGGTGCTTGCATATTCTGGTGAGATATTGATGTCTAACGTGATGAACCATGTGATAAAAAGCGCAGGCATAAAATCTGATGTTGTAAGTTTTGACATATGGCCCATTGTAACTGACAAAAACATCGAGTCAGCCAACTTTCTTGCCTCAGAGTCATCTGAAAATTTAGATAAAACCGAAGCCTTGCTTGAGAAAAACGATGTGATATCAATTGGCGGGTTTATTGGAAAGACCATCGATGGTCTTGAAACTACCTATGAGCGTGGCGGATCTGACAGGACTGCTGCCGATCTTGGGATCTTGTTTAGCAAGAAATACAACACCAAGATTGATTTTGAAAAGGACAGCGCTGTACTATCTGCAGACCCGCGCATTGTAAAGGAAGAACTAGAGTACATAACCCATCTCTCGTATAACGAGGCACGAATTGCTGGCATGTTTGGTATGAAGATACTTGATCCAATTGCAATAAAGGAGATAGTTGAGAACGGCGTAGACATGCCAATCATAATAACTGACATGGCAAATCCCGACAAGATTACAACCATACAAAGAAAGCCTGGAGATAAAAATGGCCATCCCTTGAAGATAGTGACAGGCAAGAAAAATTGTGCCATACTTAGGATGGAGAGCAAATCAGCCAAGGGTCTTTTTGACTCGCTTGAAAAAGATAAGAGATACAGCGAGTTTGTCGTCTTGTCACCGTTTACAAAAGACGACATAGAGTTTACCAGGGTACTCTTTTTGGATGGAGACTATGTAAGGCGCAACGAGCGATATGTACTGGCCTTTGATTCTCTGGCATCAATCACTTACAACAGAGGCGTCGTTACGTTGATTGGTGATGAAATGTGGCGGGTACAGCAGATTGCGTCAAAGGCAAGCTCAAGAATTGGCGAGGCGGGCCTTAACATCCTCAACATGGATGCGCAAGAAGAGACATCACGCATAATCATAGTAACAGAAGACAGCAATGACAACATAGAACGGGCGATTCGTGCCGTCCATGCGGAAAGATCAAAAATAAAATTCGTGTAATTACGTCAGAAATTGGTTTTATTAAAAAAGAAAATTAAATCTTTTTTCTCTTTCTTCGCGCAGCCCTTTGGTCTGCTTTTCTCATGTGCTTGCCTGTTTTTCGTGCAACCATTTCAACTTTAATGGAATTACAGTATGTTTTGTGTCTTTCTATTTTGCAGGCAGAAAAAAACTTGTAAACATTTGACTCCCACAAGTCCGTACCTGTAGGAAGTCAAAGTGGGTTTATTCTTGGGCCTCTATCTAGAATCAGCCCGGCGTTACCCAAAACACGCGCTATTGTATATAGCGTGGAAGAAATATTTAGACTTGATCTATATAGATCAAGTATACGCATTGCCAATAGCCATCAATACTAGGGCAGCTCCGATGAATGCAAACCACTTGAAGTTTCGCTTGTCAAGGAACATGTTCTTTGGAACCATATCCTCATCTCTTGTGGTAGACAGCCGTGCCTTTCTCATCTCAAATCCGTTTCCGACCATGCCAATGACTAGAAGTGCAACAGAGACAAACGAGATGACATAGTTCATGATAGGAGAAGAGTGGTTACTACATTTAAAGAAAATCAAGACCTTGCTAAACAATAGTTTTTTGTTTTACAGATTATTTCCAGATTTTTTTATTTTTACTTGGATAATACCGTAATATTTGTTGTATCTGACGTGCTGGCATCAAAGTTGGGGCCTCCCAAGTATGATGCAGATATCTTGTGCTGGCCCACAGATAGTATCGATGTACTCAATGTTGCTTGCCCGCCAAAAATTGTAACTGGGTTATTTGCAGCTACACCGTCAATGTAGAACTGTACTGCACCGCCATTTGGGGTTGGAAATATTGTTGCCGTAAATGTGACTGGCAGGCCATATATCGTAGATGAAGAGCTTGGAGATATTGATGTCGTGGTTTGTTGTATTGGGGGCGTAAATGTTACTGATGGGCCGGCAGAAGAAAAACTTGGCATAGGAGTTGAGCATGGAACTGTGATTGACCAGCTAGGAAGTTCTCCAATGTAGCATTGGTATTTTCCGGATGGAGTATACAGTGCTGCGACATATTTCCAGTCATTGTCTGCATGGATTGGTATGAAAAATCCAGATGCAATGTTGAGTACAACAACTACCATCACGACTGAAAAGATTGTCTTGAAAAGCAGCGATCTTGTCCTATCAAGCTGTCTAATTGCCAGTATGAACAAAAATATGATTGCAAAGAAAAAATATCTTTCCTGTGCTTGTCCACA